>JALNYO010000005.1 GCA_023229765.1 Syntrophales bacterium
GATCATGCCGTTGGCCAAGTCCGGCCTCATCTCTTGGCCGGGAAAAATGCGGATGGGCATGGAGCTCTTCGTCCCGCCCCGAAAAGATACGAAGGACGAAAGCCTTGCCGAATTCGTTACGCGCCGGTTGGGCAGGGAGTGCTTAGAGAAGATTGCGGAGCCGCTCGTTGCGGGGATTCATACCTCCAATCCGGACAACATGAGCGTGCTGGCTACTTTCCCCCGCTTTGTTGAGATGGAGCGAAAATCGGGCAGTCTGATCAAAGGGATGATCGCGGCGATGAAAAGAATGCCTCCGCCGAATCCCGCAGGTCCCAGGATGACCTACTTCATGTCGCTCAAAGGGGGTATGCGGGAGCTGGCGCAGGGGTGCCTGTCATACATAGGCGCAGAGCGAATCCATACCGGTACGGTTGTGATTTCGGTTGAGCAGAAAGGGAGCGGTTACCGCCTGATCTTCGGCGACGGCGCTACGGCTGACTTCGATGCCGTGGTCCTCGCCACCCCGTCTTACGTTACCAAAGAAATCATCGGAGGTATGGACAAAGAGCTGTGCGGCAGGCTCTCCGCGATCGCCTGGTCGTCTTCTGCCACCGTCTCTATCGCCTTCCGGAAGGAGGATCTGAAAAAGCAGTTGCCCGGCTTCGGCTTCATCGTCCCCCGCGTCGAGAATAGGCGGATCAACGCCTGCACCTGGAGTTCGATCAAATGGGCGCAGCGGGCGGCGGACGATACGGAACTGATCCGGAGTTTTGTCGGTGGCGGTCATCACGAGGAGCTCGTCTCCCTCGGCGACCGGGAACTGCTCGCCATCGTTCGGGAAGAACTAAGAGAACTGATCGGCATTACGGCGGAACCGGTCTTTTCCAAGGTTTACCGCTGGTTTCAGGGGATGCCGAAATATACCGTCGGCCACCTGGAGCGCATTGCGGCTATCGACGAGAAATGCGCCTCGCATCGGGGTCTCTTTCTGATCGGTTGCAGCTACCACGGCATCGGCATCGGGGACTGCGTAAAAAGCGGTTTTGACGCCGCTGCGGCTATTGCCGCCCTGTGAAAATCGCGCCTTATCTATTGTTGTTGTCCTAATAGCAGACGGAAATATTCAATGCCTTGCAGATATTTGCCAAAGTTCCATCACTTGTAATCAGCGTTGCATCATTTCTTCGCGCCAATAGGGAATAATACAGGCAAGGGACGGAAGGGTTATTTCTCAGCCCCTCGGCGAGGTCTTCTTTCCAGAGTTCTTTTGCTGTCCATACTTGAGTAATAGGTATGCCGAGAAGGCAGTTATTGATGATTAGCAACTGCTTTGGTGACCTTGGAGTTAACAGGACGAAACTGGAAAAATCACGTATTAATCCGTAAAAATCAAAGGAAATGAACAAAGGGGAAAATTGCAGGAAATCTTTCTTTTGGGTACGCTAATGATAAGTGCTTTAAATAATGAACGATATGATATTATGTTCTGGAAACCTACCGGATCGACAATCACGGCATGATCGTTGCTTGTATAATCGCAAAACGATTTTAATAATAATCAAGTAACCCAATGGCAAAGGGGGTGGTTAAGGAAAGAGTAGAGTGATTTTGCAATCGGGAATTATCCACTATTAGAATTTAACCAACCAAACATAAAGGAGAATGAAAATGATTAGTGCATTTTACAAGAAAAACAGTAAAGGTTTCACCCTGATCGAACTGATGATCGTTATCGCAATCATCGGCATCCTCGCGGCAATTGCCATCCCGCAGTTCACCGCTTATAAAAAGAGGGGCTATGTTGCCAGTTGCGTTGCGGACGCTAAGAATGCCCTGACGGGTGTTACGGCTTATGCAGGCGAGAATCCCTCTGTGACCCCTCCTGCTGAAACCATTACCGGGGCTACTGCCGGAACTACTTATACAACTGTGAAAGCGAGTGCCGGTAATACAATTACTATCGCAGCAGGCGCATCGGCAGGAACGCCCGGATCCATAACGGTTACCAGTTCGAATCTTGCCGGCAGTTATATCATCATTGCCGATGGAACCGTAACCAATACGCTGAATTAATGATCGAAAACGGATGTCCGTTGTAAATTCTTTATTGCGAACGTGAAAAACCGAGAGGGACTTCCCTCTCGGTTTTTCACTCTTTACAAAGCTTATTTTGGGGGAGAATCATGAGTCGATCATCTTATAGGGGAAACTTTAAAGGTTTCAGTCTTATAGAGCTGATGATCGTTCTCGCTATCATCGGCATCCTCGCGGCACTTGCCGTCCCCCAGTTCACCGCTTACAAGACAAAATCCTATAACCGTAAACGCGGCAGGAGTAATTACACCCTAAATCTTGTAGAAGTGAATTTAAAGAGTGGGAAGGTTAACCCGTGTCGGCAGGAATCATTTTGCAGAGAAAATCTGTCGGGCAATCAGAGCTCTTTTAAGGGTTTGTTGTCGGGAAGTTTCTCAATGGCTTTGCCGAAGGATGCCAAGGCATCGGCCAGTTTGGTATAGGCCGGGGTGTGGGCGAAGGGCATGGCGTTAATGCCCCGCAGCTCCATTGACTCGATTACGTGCTGAATCGTCAGATTGTGGATGTCCTGGGCTGGTTGAAAGGCCCGCTCCTTGTCCAATTTAGTTTCGGTTACCGATAGAATGCCGCTGCTAACCAGTTCAAAGAGGATTTCGTTGACGAGACGGATCGGAATCTCGAGATCGCGGGAGATCTGCCTCGCCGTCGGCGGAGGTTCATCCTTGGCAAAGGTTTGCACCAGGTGGTGGGCGATCTGGAGGGAGAGCAGCGTCTTGAGACGGTGGCTTGCCTGGCGCGCGTCGGGTTCGAACTCGTAAGTGTCCACATTCTGATGGGCGAAGGAGAGTTCGGCGCCATACAGGACAATCAGCCAGCTTATCTGGAGCCAGACGAGAAAAAGGGGCAGCGCTGCGAAACTGCCGTAGATGGCGTTGTAACTGGCCGCTCCCACCTGGAACGTGATGTATGCCCACTGGACAGTCTGAAAAAGGACGCCGGCCACGATGCCCCCAAGGAGGCCGGCTGGGAGGCGGACCTTTGTATTGGGCATGAAGAGATAGATAAAAGTGAAAAGGCCGGAGAGAAGCAGGAAGGGAAGCAGTTCCAGCAGTAAAAAAATCAGCGGGCTGAATACCCCGAGGATGGTGATCTTTTCCAGAATCAGGGTGACCTGGGTGGTGACGAAGACGGTGACGCTGCTGGCGAGGATGATCAGTACCGGGCAGATGAGCATGATCGAGAGATAGTCGCCTAATTTACGACCGAGGGAGCGCTTTTCCTTGATGCCCCAGATGTCGTTGAAGGCTTCTTCTATCTGCCCCAGAACCTTGATCACCGCCCAGAAGAGGACGATCAAGCCGACGCCGGCGATCAGCCCTCCCTTGGTGTTTTCGAGCAGCGAGCCAGAGAACTGAACGATTTTGTTGAAAACCTCCTCGTGGCCGGCCAGTTTGTTCCGCAATTGGGTCTCGAGGATTTTTGCTAACCCGAAACCCTTGGCAATGCCGAAAGCCATTGCCGCGACAGGGACGATCGAAATAAGCGAATAGAAGGTGAGGGCCGAGGCGCGGAGCTGACACTTGTTTTCGTCGAAGCCGCGAATCGACAGGATCAGCACCCGCAGGAGGTTGATCAAAAATGATTTTCCCGGCGACAGTTCTGTGAGGCGGATTTGCCAGATATCCTTTTGGGCAAAACCCACGGCCCGGAAAAAGAGTTTCCTGATTCTGTCGATGGCGACCTCCTTCCTTGGGGTCTGGCATTATTCAATGTGCCCCAAAACGAAACACTGCAAGGGCAGTTCCCTTCCGCCATCCATCATTTTTTCCCGTTTCCGGGGAATTTTACTGCCTTTTGCGTATGGGCGGCAATAGCCTCAACGATCTTCGGCCACGCGCCGCCGTGGGGCAGATCATGTCCCATCCCCTCGATCAGCAGCAGCTCGGCGCCCGGTATGGAGGCGGCAGTTTCCTTGCCCCCTTCCACCGATGCCAGAGGATCGGCTGTGCCGTGAATAACCAGCGTGGGCGCCTTGATGGAAGTGAGCGCTGCTGTTCTGTTGTCTTGCGTCAGGATGGCAAGGAGCTGACGGGCTATTCCCGCGGTGTAGAAAAAGCGGTCGTAACTGGTGGCAAGCATGTGGCGCGTCCATTTCTCATCAACCGGGAAAGCGGGGCCCGCAATCATTTTAAAGAAACCAAGCATATACTCGATGTTTGCCTCACGTTCGGTGGGCGGAGGGGTCAGCAATGTCCCCAGTATTTCCGGCTTCGGTTGGGGAAGCCTGGGATTGCCGGTGGTGGAATAAATGGAGATCAAACTTAGAACTAGGGATGGGTGCCGAAGCGCCAGCGTCTGAGCGATCATGCCTCCCATGGACATGCCGCAGATGTGGGCGGCCGGGATTCCCAAAGCCTTTATAAGGCCAGCCGCGTCATCGGCCATGTCCCCTATGGAGTAGGGCGCGACGCTTTTGTCGCCGCTCATGACTTTTTCTAAGGAGTCCCTGAAATTGGGCTCGCCCGCCTTGTCGATCTTGCTGGAAAGACCGGTATCGCGGTTATCGTAACGGATTACGTAATGACCGCAGGCGGCAAGCTCCCGACAAAGGATTTCATCCCATTGGAGCAGTTGTCCGCCCAGCCCGATGATCAGAAGAAGCGCTCTATCTGAAGGATTCCCGAATGTTTCATATTCAATCTCGATGCCATTGGCGGCGGCTTTTGCCATTGTCAGACCTCCCGAATTTTGAGGGGCAATCATTAACTCCTGTCCGAATTCTTTACCAAACGCAAAGGAGGGGTTACTTTAGCATCTCCCCCGGATCCCTCTTCACAGGAAGGAGCAGGCAAAGTTTCAGGCCGTAGCGGCTGCTTTCATTGCCGCCTCGATCCCCTTGCTGAAATCCGTAAGCACGGTTGTCATTCGGGTTGCCAGTTCCTTGTCGATCATAAAAAGGCCGTTACCGGCGTCTTTCCCCTTGCCGAGCAAATTTAGGTTGGCGATAATGTCGCTGTCGGTTTCCTCTTCTTCGATCTGTTCGGTTACGTACCATTGCAGAAAGATATTCGTCGCGTGGTCTTTCTCGGCAATGGCCAGGTCAACCAGGTCATTGATTGATTTAGTTATGAATTTTTCATGTTCCAGCGTCTTCTGGAACATCTCGAGCGGGGACTTCCACTCACGAGGCGGTTCCGCAAGCGTCATCAGTTTGACCTTGCCGCCCTGTCGCTGAATGTACTCATAGAATTTCATGGCATGCAGCATCTCCTCGTGGTACTGAACCATGAACCAGTTTGCGAATCCCTTCAAGCCCAGCGAGTTGCTGTAGGCCGACATCGCCATATAGAGATATGCAGAGTAAAGCTCCTTGTTGATCTGGCCGTTTAGCGCGTCTTCCATCTTTTTCCCGATCATTGTCTTTCCTCCTTAAATTAAAATGCTGGCGGACTATCCCGAGCGTTCAATCCATTACAGGATTATAACACATTGAAGAGCATGATTTGGCAATCATTTCAGTCCGCATTTACAAGTATTCTGCAGTGAGGATAAATAGCATTTTTTTGATGTCAATTACAAGCATACTTTAAGGCTTTTCTCTCCTTTTTTAAAAGTGTCGGGACAAGCTGCGATATCGATTTGCCGCTGTATATTTAGTAATTGCATCGCCAAAGTTTAACTGATAATTGACAGCGCCGAAAGTACGTAAATTGCGGGCAGGAATCAATGGTTTCAACAAACAGTAAAATAAGAGGAGATCAGCAGGGATCGCTTTTATGGCTTTCACTTCTACCGGCCTTGCTTGTTGTCATTATCTATCTGCCGGCAGCCTGGTTTGACTTCATCACCCTTGATGACAATCTCTATATCATTGATAACCCCGAAATAACGCTGGGGATTTCCATAGAGGGAATAAAGTGGGCGTTCACAACCCTCTACACGACGAACTGGCATCCGCTGACTTGGCTGTCGCTGCTTGCCGAATATCATTTCTTCGGTTTGCATCCCGCCGGCTACCATATTGTCGGGATTATTCTGCATGCCCTCAACTCTATGCTGCTTTTTTTCGTTCTTTTGGGGTTGACCGGGAAACGATGGAGGTCGGTGGCGGTGGCGGCGCTTTTTGCCGTCCATCCGCTCAATATTGAGTCCGTTGTCTGGATCGCGGAGCGTAAGAATCTCCTCAGTACGCTTTTCTGGATTTTAACAATCTGGTCTTACACACGCTACGTAAGCAGGCCCGGGGCAAAGCGTTATCTGGAGACGGCGCTGTTGTTTGCGCTGGGGCTGATGGCCAAGCCAATGGGCGTCAGTTTGCCGTTTATTCTTTTGCTGCTCGATTACTGGCCGCTTCGGCGATTCTCTTTTACTCAAGACCGTTTGCCGGAGGCGCCTGATTTTAGAAGGCGAGTTCGCATTGTTGTGCGGCTTGTAATCGAAAAAATTCCTTTTTTCGTCATTTCCTTTCTTTCCATTGTGATTACGATTTATGCCGCCAAAACCGGCGGGGCGGCAAAATCCCTTCTGGCATTCCCGTTGCTGGGAAGACTCGAAAATGCGCTTGTATCATATTTTTCCTATATTAAGCTGTTGCTAAGACCGGTGGAAATCTCCCTTTATTACCCGTATCCAAGCTTCATGCCTCTCGGGAAGACGATCGCCGCGTTCTTATTTCTATTGGCCGTTACATGTTTTGTTATTATAAAAGCGAATAAATATCGTTATCTTGCGGTGGGCTGGTTCTGGTATTTGGTAACACTCCTGCCGGTAATCGGGATTCTCCAGGTGGGCAGGCAGGCAATGGCCAATCGTTACGCATATATACCTTTCATCGGCGTCTTCATCATTATCATCTGGGGCATAGGCGATCTCTTGGGCCGTTCGCGAAGATTAAAATATATTGCGGCGGGTGCGATTTTTTTAATGATTGTTTATTGCGGCGCCTTATCCTCGCGGGAGCTTCAAAACTGGAAAGACAGCCGTGCGGTTTATGCCAGGGCCCTGGCGGTGACAAAAGACAACCACATCGCCATCCTCGGCATGGGAAATGAGCTGCTGAAAGGGGGCAAGCTGGCACTGGCGGAAAAATATTATCGCGAGGCGCTGCGGATCCGGCCCGATTACGAGTTGACTAACTACAATCTTGGTCTGGCACTGATGCGTCAGAAAAAAATGAAGGAGGCTGAGTTTTATTTCAGGGAGGCGATCAAATATGATCCATCCTTTTCAAAAGCTTACGAAAAATTAGATGCTCTGCTGTTGAAAGAGGAAAAAATAAACAAGACGAAAGGAGACAGATAGCTATGTTGACAAAAGAAAACAGCGTTTTAGTGGTTATCGATTTTCAGGGGAATCTGGCCCAGGCCATGGATAATAAACAGTATCTTTTCAGCAATGTGCAGAAGTTAATCAGGGGGGGGCAAGCCCTGGAGATTCCCGTTCTGGCGACCGAGCAAATCCCCGCGAAGCTTGGCTCCACCATTCCGGAAATCGCCCAGCATTTAACCGGCGCCAAAATTATCGCCAAGGAGGGTTTCAGTTGCTGGAAGAACGAATCTTTTAAAAAGGAACTGACGGCTTTGAACCGCAAACAAATATTGATCAGCGGCATTGAAGCCCACATTTGCGTTTACCAGACTGCAATGGATCTGGTTGAAGCTGGCTATGAAGTGCAGGTGGTTGCCGATGCAATTTCCTCGAGAACTCCGCAAAACAGGATAACCGGAATTCAGAAAATGGCCGCGGGCGGCGTGGGCATTACCAGCACGGAGATGGCGCTCTTTGAATTGCTGAAAACGGCGGCTGATCCCAAGGCCAGGCAAATATTTCAGATTGTCAAATAAAACGCATTTGTTTTCAATGGCGCCGCTGGCGCTGTCCGCTGAAGGAGCCGTCTGCCCCCGGCGCCCAGGGATTCGTGCTTGATTTTTGCGGCTCAGCGTAATAAGTATTAACAGAACAGTTTAATTTTATCAAAGAATATAATGAATTGCTGCATTTAGCGTTTTAAGGAGCAGCGATAACAAAGGTGAGAAATGGTAAAAAGGTTTTTATGTTTCATCATCCTGCTGGCCGTTTTTTCTCTGATTTTCCTGCCTTCGTCCCAGGGCGCAGCAAAAGGGGAGGGGCTGAAGAAAAATCAAAAAGGGGAAGCCATCGTCAGATTGGGGATGCTGCCGATTATCGACAATTTGCCCTTCTGGGTTGCCCAAAATAAGGGATATTTCCAGGATGAAGGCATTGCCGCCGAGCTGATCTATTTTCCCAGCGCGGTGGAACGGGACAGTGCCTTTACTGCCCACCGGATTGATGCGGCGATTGGAGATTTACTTGCCGTTGCGGCCTTGCATGACGCTGGAATCAAGCTTAAGGCGGTGAGCGTTGCGATGGGCGCAAAAGCAGGCGAGAGTAGATTTGCCGTGTTGTCGGCGCCTGATTCCAAAATTCGCACGCCGGAACAGCTCAAAAACGTTGAAATTGCCGTATCCCTCAATTCTATTATTGAATACTCGACCGATCGGCTCCTCCAGCATAAAGGTTTAAAATCTGCCGAGATTAAAAAGGTTTCGGTTCCGAAGATGCCGGTTCGCCTGGAGTCATTGCTGCAGGGGACTCTGAAGGCCGCCACTCTCCCCGATCCACTGGCAACTTTGGCGATCATCAAAGGCGCCCATGTCATCGCCGATACGATGAACGATAATGTCTCTAAAACCGTTATCATCGTCAGGGAGAATCTGCTCGCGGACAACCTGCCGGCGGTGAAAAAGCTGATCGCCGTCTATGGACGCGCCATTGCCGATATCAATGCCAATCCCTCCGGATTTAACGAGCTTCTGGCGAAGCAGGCGAGGGTCCCGTTGGAAGTTCTTAACAGTACGGTGGTAAAAATGCCGCTGAAGTTCTCCTCCCCGCAATTACCCTCCAGAAATGACGTTCTTGATGTGCTTGCCTGGATGAAGGAGCGCAATCTTTTAAAAAAACCGATTAAGTATGAAGATTTGGTTGCTGAAGCGGTAAGGCAATAAGCGGGTATTTTATGGCAAATGAAGGCGCTTCGGTATCGGTTGATAATCTTTCCTTTTTTTACGCAGGCAACGGCGGCAGGGTCGAAGCCCTGCGAAATATCTCCTTTTCCGCAAAAAAAGGGGATATCTGCACAATCATCGGTCCCTCCGCCTCCGGCAAATCCACCCTGTTGTATATCCTGGCTGGTTTGCTGCCTTTTGCGACGGGCGGCGTTCTGATAAACGGCAAGCGCCCTTTTCCCGGACAGCGCACGACATCGTTAATTCTTCAAAATTTTGGACTTTTGCCCTGGAAAACGATCTGGGATAATGTAACCCTCGGGCTTGTCATAAGAAGACTATCAAAAAGTGAAATACGCGAAAAAGGCGAGAAAATATTAATGGAAATGGGACTTGCGGGATTGTCGGAACGTTATCCCGCCGAGCTTAGCGGCGGCCAGCAGCAGCGGGTGGCGATTGCCCGTTCCCTGGCGACGGAGCCGGAGCTTTTGCTTATGGATGAGCCATTTTCATCACTGGACGCCCTGACCCGGGAGGCGATGCAGGAGGTATTACAAAATATTTTACAGACCAGAGGCCTGACAGTCATGCTTGTCACCCACAGCATCGAAGAGGCGGCCTTTCTGGGGCATCGGATAATCGTGCTTACCGGTCATCCGGGCGCCGTTTATCGAATCTTTGACAACCCTCGGGCAGGCTCTCCGAATTACCGTAAAAGCGATGATTTTTTTCATTTATCCACTCAATTACGGGGTGCGATGGAGTTTGTGCAGTCTGCCGCGCCACTTTCTTAAAAGGTGTGAAGATTTGAAATTAGTTAAAGATTCGGCTGATAAAAAAACCGCCCAAATTAAAAATCTGCTGCTGCAAATTGTCTCGGTGCTTATTCTGTTTGCCTGCTGGCAGCTCCTTGCCCTTATTCTCGACAACCCCGCCCTGCCCACGCCGGGCAAGGCATTTTTTGTATTTTTCGAGCAGCTTCCCGCCGGTTTATGGAAACACTTTCTGATAAGCGGCTGGCGGGTTCTGGCGAGTATTTTTATTTCACTTGCGGCAGGCATCCCCCTTGGCCTTTTATTGGGCAGGGAAGATAAATACGACCGTTTTTTTTCTCCGATGCTCTATCTCACCTATCCGATTCCCAAGATAGTTTTTCTGCCGCTGGTTATGGTTATGTTCGGGTTGGGCGATTTGTCGAAAATCTTCCTGATTACGCTGGTGGTTTTTTTCCAGATACTCGTCACCACCCGGGATGCGGCGCGCAATGTCAGCCAGGCGCTGATAATTTCGGTTGTTTCACTGGGGGCAAAGAGGCGCGACCTTTATCGTCATGTCATCTGGCCGGCGATTATTCCGGATGTTTTTACGGCTCTGCGAATCGGCTCCGGAACGGCGATCGCCGTGCTGTTTTTTGCCGAATCGATTGCCAGCAGCGAAGGGCTGGGATACTATCTGATGGACGCCTGGTCCCGCTATGCCTACCCGGAGATGTTTGCCGGCATCATCGCGATGGGCCTCCTGGGATATTCGCTATACATAGGCATTGACGTCATGGATAAAAAAATCTGTCGCTGGAAGCGGCTGTAAAAAACGGTTAGAGACGGCAGGAAGTGGAAAGAAAACGGGGATTTTTGGAACTCAATGTATAAAGGGAAAAGAATAATTGTCGTAATGCCGGCCTATAATGCGGCCCGAACACTGCGGATGACGTATGACGAGGTCATGGAGCAGGAAATTGTGGACAAGATTATCCTGGTGGACGATGCCGGTCATGATGAAACAGCGGCTATCGCCCGCAGTCTCCCCTTGACGGATGTTTATGTCCATCAGCAAAACAGGGGTTACGGAGGCAACCAGAAAACCTGTTACCGGATGGCGCTTCAAGCCGGGGCGGATATTGTGATCATGGTGCATCCCGATTATCAATACACCCCGAAACTGATCCCGGCGATGGCCGCGCTGATCGGCAACGGTCTTTACCATTGCGTTCTGGGATCGCGGATTCTGGGCGGATATGCGCTTAGGGGGGGGATGCCGCCCTGGAAATACCTCGCGAACAGGGTTCTTACACTGGTAGAAAATATCCTTGTTGGCGCGAAGCTCTCCGAGTATCACACCGGTTATCGGGCCTTTTCCCGGGAGCTGCTCGAAAGGGTGGCAGATGCCCCCAAATCCGACGATTTTCTCTACGATAATCAGATGCTTGCGCAGATAATCTGGCAGGGATGGATGATTGCCGAGGTGAGCTGTCCGACAAAGTATTTTACAGAGGCTTCCTCCATAAATTTTCGCAGGAGCCTCCGCTACGGCCTGGGTTGTGTCTGGACCGGCCTGATTTTCCGACTCGCCCGAATGGGGCTGATAAAATCTGAACTTTTTCCGGTGAACCGTTGACAAATCCTGAAGACAATCGTTTTGAAGATTTCTTTAGCGATGATTTGTATGTATCGTTGAAGAACAGTCTGTATAACTACCGCCTGAGAAGGCGCGCTGTTCGAAAATGCGTGCAATTTCATAAAAATTCACGCATCCTTGAAGTTGGAAGCGGCCTTTCGCCGATGCTGGGGGAAAATAGGCAGGTTGTCTATTCGGATCTTTCCTTTTACGCCCTGAAATCACTTAAGGGGATGCAAAAAGGCGGTATTTATGTTGAGGCCGACGCTTTAAGCCTCCCTTTTAAGACAGGAACATTCTCTATGGTTGTCTGCTCCGAAGTTCTTGAACACATCCCGGACGACCTTTCCGCGCTCAAGGAGATAGAGAGGGTATTGGCAGATGAGGGAACCCTGGTTCTTACCTTTCCGCACCGAAGGGCTTATTTCGCTCTTGACGATCGCTTTGTCCGTCATTTCCGTCGTTATGACCTTGCGGAGATGGATAAAAAACTCCAGGATGCGGGCCTTGAAATAACCGCAATCAAAAAGGTGCTCGGGCCGCTGGAAAAAATAACCATGATGTTTGCAATCTTTATTGTGTCGGAGGTTTTACCGGTTGCGAAAAGGGGAGCGGACAGCAGGCACAATACTTTTCTGATGAAAAAAGTTATTACGCCGCTCTTCAAGATTCTCAACATTCTCTACTGCCTTCCGGCCGGGATCGATGCCCGCATGTTTCCCCGCAGGTTGGCAAGCGTTATCCTTGTCAGGGCCAAAAAACTACCCTGAGATATTAACCAGCCTCTTCAGACTCCGGAAAAAGGATTTTTCCAGCGGTCGAGTTTTTCAAAGGCGTCGTTCACGGCCTTGAAGAGCATATCGAGCGCTATCGGTTTCTTGAAATAATCATCGAAACCGGCTTCCCGGCACTCTTCGATTTCAAAAAGGCCGGACCAGCCGGTAATGGCATTGATGATGGCGATGGAGTTGGTCTTGCGAATCTGACGGCACAGCTCGATGCCGTTTGTGCCGAAAAGCCGGAGATCAATAAAAATAAGTTCGATTTCCTTTTTTCTGCTGAGAATATCAAGCGCTTCTCCGCCATTTTCCGCAAGATAAACCTCGCAGCCGATATCGCTTAAGGCGGACTCGAAAAGGTCGCGAATCGATTTTTCATCATCAATCACCAAGATCATTCGATTCACAGGTAAGATCCTCCACACTATGAGGGGCATTCTCGCTGACGAGAATCATGCCCATCCCTTTGTCCTTGCCACTGCGTTTTCTACCGCGTCCATGATCTCGTCAGGGGTAAAGGGTTTGGGAATGAAGTCGGTTGCACCGAGTTTCATGGCCTCGACGGCGGTTGAGACGGTGGAAAAACCGGTCATGACAACAATCACTGTTTCCGGGTTGCCGGCTTTGATTATGGGTATAAGCTCAATCCCGGATAATCCCGGCATCTTCAGATCGGTAAGGACAATATCAAAGCGTTCCTTTTCAAGAATGCGCAGCGCCTCATCGGCAGAGGAAACGGTATGGACATCATATTTAATGTCGTGTTTTGACTTCTTTTCCGCAAAAATATCATAGCAGCTTCTCTGGACGACGATTTCATCGTCTATTATCAGCAATTTTATTGTTTTCATCTATTCTTTCCTCAACTGGCAATGAAACGGTGAAAGTTGCTCCTTCCCCGGGCTTGCTTCGCACCGAGATGCTTCCATTATGACGCTTGACAATGCTTTGACAGATCGAAAGACCGAGTCCTGTGCCGACTGTCGGACCCTTGGTCGTGAAAAAGGGATCGAACATGCGTTCGATATTTTTCTGAGCTATGCCGCAGCCGGTATCGGTTACAGACACCTCGACCAGCAGGCGGTCATCGGCTACCGTGGATTTCACCACCCGCAGACGCGATTCAATGGTCAAAACTCCCCTGTTTTCCATTGCATCTGCGGCATTGATCATCAGATTCATGAACACCTGATACATCTGCCCTCGATCCACCAGCACATTTGGCAGAGCCGATTGGATATCTTTTATGATTTTGATGTTGTGAAAGGATTCCTGGTTCTGCAACAGACCGATCGCCCGTTCCGCTACATCGTTGATGTTGGTTGGGGTCTTTTCCGGGGTTGTCTGCCTGGCAAACTCCAACAGCGCGGCAACGATGTTGCGACACCTTTTGGTTTCTTCCACAATGGTTTCGAGCCATGCTTTTTGCTTCGGATCTTCGCTTTTATCCAAAAGCAGCGAGCTGTAACTCAGTACGGCGGTCAGGGGGTTGTTGATTTCATGGGCAATGCTTGCGGAAAGTCTGCCGAGTGACGCAAGCTTCAGCGAACGGATAATTTTCTGGTTTGTGACGTCGCTGATTCGATCGTAAATTTCCGGAAAAACAGACTCCAATTCATCCTCTTTCTGACGCATGGTCTGGGTAATCCCCACCTCGGGCTCACATTCATCCTTGTGGTCGAACGTCTCGGCGTTTTCAACGAGGAGGTTCGCATATTCGATATCCGCGCGAATCTTCATGATCATTCGATTAAACGAATGGGCCAGTCGCCCTACCTCGCCGCCATGGGGCGGAAGAGGGCCTACTGTTTTGAAGTCGCCCCGCGACACTGCCTTCAGTTTCTCGATCAGCGCATTGACCGGCCGCAACAGCCAGAACAAAAGGAACGACCCTATAGGCGTCATGATCAGGAAGAAGGCAGCAATGCTCCATCTGTTGATGGAAATCTTCCGGTTGACGCTGTCAAGGGAAATTGCCATGTCGAAGATGCCGACAATCTTTTGTGACTCAGGGTGAATCCCGTGACACTGGCTTGCGCAGCCTGGCTGATTGTAGATCACTCTTGTCACGTTGATTACATGGTGGCTCCCGTCAAACGCGGGAGCGATCCGGGCGCGTTTTATTTGATCGAGGCCTTCCAGGGTGCGAGAATAACCGCTGTTTCTTTCAGTTCTGTTGAAGGGGCGGCCAATCTCGTGCGGGATTGTGCTTTTTTTGATTATCCCCCGGCTGTCAATAAACCTTATGGATTCTATGGCCTCCGTTTTTTGCTGAATCCGTTCGATCATCCTCTGGAGTTTTACGCTGTCATTTTCGGACATGTAATTTGTTGCCGCACACTCGATCGCCATTCCGACATTGTCCGCCCCTTTGAGCGCCTCGTCGATCATTTGCGGTTCCTGAATGTTGATCGTGTAAAAAGCGGCCATGGCGACGCATACAATCAGCGCCCCGCTGATGAATGCGAAGAGCTTGAAGCCCAGACTCTGGAAATAAGACTTCTGCAGCCCGAATATTTTTTCCAAATATAGAAATATCTTAGACATGTCGTGTTTACACCTTGTCGAGACGTGATCTCAGAACGCTTGCAGTGTAACCGGCTGCCTTGGAACGGCGGCAGTGAAAAAAACGCCGTTGAAGGGAATAACGCATCAATGTTCAGTTCCGGCAAGAAACTTTCACCGGTCCGGATCGGTGGTTGCAGGGGCAACTTTGTCTATATGTACGGCAGACACCTTGAATTCAGGAATTTTTGCAATCGGATCGAGGGCGTCGTTGGTAAGCCGGTTGATCGGAGCCTCAGAGTAGTGAAAAGTAGTGAAAAGAACGCCTTCAGGGACACGCTCGCTGACGCCGGCACGGATAAGAATCTCTCCCCGACGCGATGAAAGCGACACCATTTCTCCCTCTGCAACGCCCTGCGCTTTCGCATCGGCGGGGTTGATCTCGAGAATAGCCTCCGGCGCCAGCATATTCAAACTGGGAGAGCGGCGCGTCATTGTCCCGGTATGATACTGATATTGGATTCGGCCAGTGGTGAGTAGAAGCGGAAATTCAGCATCAATTTTTTCAGCCGCGGGACGATATTTAATCGCCGTCAATAATCCCCTGCCGCGATTAAAGGTTTTTTCGAACAGGAAAGTGGTCCCCGGATGATCAATGTCCGGGCATGGCCACTGCAGCCCGCCCTCGCGGTCGAGGCGGTCGTAGGTGATCCCGGCGTAAATGGGAATTTCTCGGCGCATCTGGTTAAATATCTGTTCAGGCGAAGAGAAGTCCATCTTAATCCCCATCAGTTGGGCAATGCGCTGAGTTATGCGCCAATCGGGGAAACTGTTGCCGACCGGATCAATGGCGGCTCGCACCCTTTGCACCCGGCGTTCGGTGTTTGTAAATGTGCCGTCTTTCTCTGCCCAGGAGGCGCCGGGCAGGACGACGTCCGCCAACTTGGCGGTTTCCGTCAGAAAGATGTCCTGAACAACGAGAAAATCAAGTTTGCGCAGGGCCGCTTCTGCATGGCTGGAGTTTGGATCGGAGAGAATTGGATTTTCTCCCATAATATACATGCCGCGTATTTTACCTTCATAGGCGGCGGGAATGATTTCGGTCGCCGTCAGGCCCGGCGCTTCGGGAATCACTTCGGCGCCCCAGGCGGCGGCGCTTCTTTTTCTGGCTTCGGGATCGGATACCAGCGCGTAGCCTGGCAGCATGTTCGGCAGTGCGCCGCAATCACCGGCCCCCTGAACGTTATTCTGACCGCGCAGCGGATTAACTCCTGTTCCCCAACGTCCGAGATTGCCGGTGATCATGGCGAGATTGGCAATAGATTTGACGTTGTCCGTCCCGGTTGTGTGCTGGGTGATTCCCATTGCGTAGAGGAAAGAAACGCGCCCCGATTTGCCGATCAGTTCGGCGGCTGCGCGGATTTCAGCAGCCGGAACGCCGGTGATTTCCGCAACCCGTTCCGGCGGATAGTTCTGAAGTTCGGCGGCAAGTTCATCAAATCCCTCGCATCGATCGGCAATGAATTTTTTGTTATGCAGATTATTCTTGACGATCCAGTGCATAATACCGTTGAGCAAAGCGACATCTGTCCCTGGTTGATGACGCAGCCAGTAACTCGCCTGATCGACAAGATCGATCTTCCGCGGATCAGCGACAATTAGTTTCGCCCTGCGGCGATCAACGGCCCTTTTGATGAAATGGGAGATGATGGGATGGTTTTCGCTGGTATTGGTGCCGATCACAAAGATGAGGTCGGCGTCTTCAATTTCCGCAATCGAGTTGGTCATCGCGGCGCTTCCGAATACAGCGGCCAGACCGGCCACGGTGGAAGCGTGTCAGAGACGGGCGCAGTGATCGACGCTGTTGGTTTTAAAGGCCTGCCTGGCCAACCTCTGGACGAGATAGTTCTCTTCATTCGTGCATCTTGCACTGGAGAGGACTGCAAGCGACTGCGGGCCATGGGTGTCGCGGATGCGCAGGAACTCCCGGGCCACCTTGGTCAGCGCCGTGGTCCAGGTGGTTTCTACAAGCTCGCCTGCTTCGTTGCGCATCAGCGGCCGGCTCAGTCGCTCCGGACTATGGATGAAGTTGTATCCGAACCTTCCCTTGGAGCAGAGCCTGCCGCGATTAACCCCGACGCCGTCTCTGGTAGTGACGCCGACCACGCGGTTATTCACCACATTCAGATCGAGCTGGCAGCCGACGCCACAGTAGGCGCAGGTCGTCTGCGTTATTTTCGTTTCCCAGGGCTTTCCCTTCTTAGCGGCCATGCGCTCTTCGATCGCATTTACAGGACAGACGCTCATGCATTCGCCACAGGAAATGCAGCGTGACTGCAAACTGGGATCCAGCATAACCGGTCTGATGACCGAGCGCGCGCCAGCGACGGTCATGGTGATGGCGCCTAATCCGCGAATCTCGGCGCATGCCTTCACGCATCTTCCGCAGAGAATGCAGCGGCTCGGATGGTAGTCCAGAATGGGCGTTGAAAACGGCTTCCAGGGATTGCTTTCCGTTTGGATGCGATACTCGCCGATATCGAACTCGGAGAGATCGTACTCGTAAGCCAGACCCCGCAGCTCGCAGTTGCCGCTAAGGGGGCAGGATGGACAATTAAGGGGATGGTTGGCGAGGATCATCTTGATCACCTCGCGGCGAAGATTGAAAAGCCTTTCCGAACGCGTCTTGACCGCCATTCCCTCGATGACCGGCGTGTTGCAGGCCGTAGTGGGCCGGTCAAAACCCTCAATTTGAACGACGCACACCCGGCAGGAGCCTATCGGTTCAAGCGCCGGATGGTGGCAAAGGGTAGGTATCCGCGCGCCGGCTTTTTTGGCGGCGTCAAGAATCGTCGAGCCTTCCGGGACGGAGACAGGCAAGCCGTCGATGCTAATCGTGATGTTTTTTTTGTCTATAGCAGGTATTGTCGTCATTTTCACTCTTCCGTCACGAACATGGCCACCCGGTAGCAGCGGAGACACCTCTGCGCCTCATGAATCGCCTCTTCGGGACTGTAGCCCTGTTCAATTTCATTAAAGTCGCCGATACGATCTGCAACCGTTCTCTGATCGAGATCGCAGCGGATTTCATCGCCGACCCGATCCACCGGCGATACAGGTAGATCCATCGCCTTAATCATCCGGTATAACAGTTCGCTTTCCGGCAGCCGCATCTTTTCCCCGCGGAGATAGAGATCGATAACTTGTGCGGCATGGATGCCATTGCCCATGGCGTCGATCAGCGCTTTAGGCCCCGTCACGCAGTCACCCGAGGAGAATATCCCGTCCTGAGAACTCATCAGTGTATCTTTATCGATCTCGACTGTACCCCATTTCGTTGCTTTAACAGGGAAATCATCGCTGGAAAAGGAAAAGTCCGTTGCCTGACCGATTGCAGGAATTACTACATCGCAGGCAAGCAGAAATTCAGAGCCAGCAACCTCGACCGGTCGTCTTCGCCCGGAGGCATCCGGTTCACCCAGGGCCATTTTGACGCAATTCATCCCGGTTACTTTCCCGTCATTAATTTCAAGCCGGAGAGGATGGGTGAGAAAATGAAACTCCACCCCTTCAAGTTTCGCATCCCTGATCTCCTCGTGGTCCGCCGGCATCTCCTTTTCGGTGCGCCGATAAACGACGCTGACCCGGGGATATCCGAGCCGCACTGCGCTGCGTGCGCAGTCCATCGCCACATTGCCGCCGCCGACCACCACCACATGCCTTCCCTCAGGAGGGATGAACTTGCCCTGGGGATGCAGCGTATTCATATCCCGGAGGAATTCGACGCCGGAAACCAGCCCGACCGGCTTTAAATCCTCTCCCGCCATGCCGACATCCTTGCTCCCATGGGCGCCGATGGCGATCAGCACCGCGTCATATTCGGAGCGAAGCTCTTTGAGGGCGATATCCCTGCCGATTCGAACGCCATAGCTGAATTCCACACCCTCGCCGGCAATTCGCTTCACCTCGGTATTGATGATGTCGCGGGGAAGCCGATAGTCAGGGATGCCGACTGCGCTCATTCCGCCTGGTTCATTCAGGGCTTCGAACACCCTTACGCTGTAGCCATTTCTCCTCAGAAAAAACGCTGCGGTCAAACCCGCCGGTCCAGCGCCGATGATCGCCACCTTTTTATTGGAGGTCAGGGGAAGGGGGACGACCTGGGTAATTTTGGTTACCGCATTGGAATAGACCTGATCGCTTGCAAAACGTTTGAGGGATTTTATCGAGACGGCAGAATCTAACTCCGCGCGACGGCAGACGGACTCGCATGGTTTGACGCAGACCCGACCGCAGATTCCGGCAAGCGGATTTTTACGGACGATGATGCTTAAGCTCTCAAAGTAGTTCCCGCTCCGAATCGCATCTATATAGCGAGGCACGTCAAGATGGGCCGGGCATGTCTCGATACAGGGGGCGGTGGCCATGGCATGATACACCCCGCGAGCCAATGGACGCCGTTCGCGGATCGCCTGTTCGAAAACTTCAGGCATGACCTCCATGGCCTTGAGCAGGGCGTTCATCGATGTATGCCCAAGTTCGCACATCGATGTATCGCGGATGACCATTGCCATTTTCCTGATTTCGTCAAGGTCGTTCTGAGAACCGAAGCCATTGGCGATGGCGCCGAGCCTGTCGGCTACAACCTGCGTGCCGACACGACACGGGGTGCAGTAGCCGCAGCTTTCATCCTGAACCTTCTGGACATAAGCCCGCAAC
Organism: Syntrophales bacterium; assembly: GCA_023229765.1. Taxonomy (NCBI): domain Bacteria; kingdom Pseudomonadati; phylum Thermodesulfobacteriota; class Syntrophia; order Syntrophales; species Syntrophales bacterium. The sequence continues at coordinate 19,439 of JALNYO010000005.1, forward strand.
ATGTCAACTACGGGCGCTTCGCGGTCAAAAATAAAAAAGCCGTCCCAGCCGATAAACGCCCTGAGACGGTTTTCTTTCAGCAGCTTATCGACATCTGAATATGAGTCCTCTATATCAGCTTGAGAAATATTCCGATTGTCGGTGAGTTTATCCTGCCAGGAGCCGATGATCACTTTAGCCACAGCTTGTCCTCACTAATGAAGAAATATGCTTCGTAAAAAGCGGGGCGTTTATAGACCAAAAAAAAAAAAGTAACAACAAAAAAATTTGATGTTGCCGGAAAAAGATTACCAGATCTCTCTTTCAAGGATTCTGGCGATGGACATCATCTGTTTCTCATTAAGTTTGCTGACATTCTCTTCAATCCAGCGCAAATCACCGCGGGCAATCGCGCTTTTCGCCTCGTTGCTGATGTTGTAGTCTTTCAGGGCGTCGGAACCTTCCATATATAGACGGTCGAAAAAATCCGGGTCGTCCACTGTTCGCTCAAGGATCTGGAGAACGAGCGTTTCCCGGATGGCTTTTTTAGGGTTAAGTTTGCCAAGGGCGTCAAAAACCGTATTGCTGAACTCCTTGGGGGTAAAGGGCTTGGGAATATAATCGTAAGCGCCGAGCTTCATTACGTCGCGCGCCGTGCCCATCGACGGATAACCGGTGATCACAATTACGGTGAGCGTCGGATTGTCTTTGCGCAGCCGGCGGATAACCTCAACGCCGTTGAGTTCCGGCATCATGATATCGGTGACAAACAAATCGACGTCGCCCCTGCCGGCGATATCGAAACATTCCTGTACGGAGGTTGTCGTAATCACGTCCAAGCCCGTGCCAGAGAGGATATCCGTGCACGTTTTCAGGATCACCGCCTCGTCGTCCAGAATTAAAACTCTTTTGCCTTTTTCCTGCATTTTATCCATTGTTCTCTCCTTTGCAATATGATCAAGCCGCCTCTACCCGGACGGCGCAGACCTTGAATTCCGGGATCTTCCCGATCGGATCAAGCGCCGGGTTGGTCAGCATATTAACAGCAGTTTCGTGAAAATGAAAGTTCATAAAGATCGTCCCCTGATCGGAGCGGTTGGTGATTTTGGCTTTGACCCGCACCCTGCCTCGGCGGGAAGTTACCATTACCATCTGTCCGTTCGCTATCCCCAAGCCATCTGCATCGGTGGGGTTGATCTCCACGAGGGACTCGGGGCAGAGTTCTTCACTTCCCGCGGATCGCCGCGTCATGGTGCCGGTATGGTACTGATAGAGGACACGACCGGTGGAAAGGATAAAGGGATAGTCCTGATCCGGCAATTCCGCCGGGGGAATGTATTCTACGGCATGAAAGAGACCAAGCCCCCGGCTGAATCCGTCCTTGTGGAGGAAACGGGTGCCGGGGTGATCCTCGCTGGGGCAGGGCCATTGCAAGCCCTCTTCTTCAATGCGGGCGTAGGTAATTCCGCCATAAATCGGGGCGACTGAGTTGATCTCCCCCATGATTGCGCCAGACGATTGGTAAGGCATCGGATAGCCCATCTTCGTTGCGATGGCCGCAATGATCTCCAGGTCCGCCTTGGCCTGCCCCGGAGGCTGCACGGCCTTGCGGATGCGTTGGACCCTTCTTTCTGTATTGGTGAAGGTTCCATCTTTTTCGGCAAAGCAGGCGGTGGGAAGGACCACATCGGCAAGCTGCGCCGTTTCCGTCAGAAAGATATCCTGAACGATAAGCAGATCTAGATTTTTCAGAGCCTTTTCCACATGGGTCAAATCCGGATCAGAGAGCATAGGATTTTCACCCATAACATACAGGGCCCTGATTTCCCCAGACGCGGCAGCTTCCATCATTTCCATAACCGTTTTCCCAGGTTTGGGCGACAGAGAGACATCCCAGGCCTTCTCCAGAGTGCTCCGCGCATCGAGGCTCTCCACGGGCTGGTAGCTGGGGAAAACATTTGGCAGCGCCCCCATGTCGCAGGCGCCCTGAACGTTGTTCTGCCCCCGAAGGGGATCGACCCCGCCCCCCTCAATGCCGATATTGCCGCACAGCATCGCCAGATTTGCGCATGATTTAACGTTGTCGGTTCCGGTGGTGTGCTGCGTGATGCCCATCGCAAAGAGAATGGCGGCGCGGTTTGCCTTCGCATAGAGGTGCGCGGCTGCTCGCAGGTCTTGTGCCGGCACTCCGGAAATCATCTCGACTTTCTCGGGCGTGTAGCCAGCGACTGTTTGCGCCATTGTTTCAAACCCTTTTGTTCGTTCCGCAATATATTCTTGGGCGTAAAGGCCTTCGGCGATGATGACGTTCATTATGCCGTTCAGGACGGCAACGTCCGTTCCCGGTTTCTGACGAAGCCAAAGGGTCGCATAATGAATCAGGTCAACCTCCCGAGGGTCAATGACGATCAGCCCGGCGCCATGTTGGCGAACGGCTCGTTTGATGCGCGACGAGATCACGGGATGGGTTTCCGTCGTGTTGCTTCCCGTGACCAAAAGCAGGTCGGCCAGTTCGATTTCCTCAATGGAATTCGTCATGGCGCCGCTGCCGAAGGCGGCGACCATGCCGGCTATCGTCACGGAGTGGCACAGACGGGCGCAGTGATCAACATTATTGGTGCCGATAACCGCGCGCATGAACTTCTGAAAAAGATAATTTTCCTCATTGGCGCAGCGGGCCGAAGAGAGGCCGGCAATGCTGTCCGGTCCGGACTCCGCTTTAATTTTGCCAAGACGATTTGCTATGAAATCATAGGCCTCATTCCAGCTTGCTTCCGTGAACTCTCCGCCTTTTTCCCTGCGGAGCAGCGGCGCCTTCAGGCGATCCGGGTGGCCGACAAAATCAAGTCCGAAGCGGCCTTTGACGCAGAGACTTCCGCCGTTCGGCTGTTTATACGCGCGGTTGCCGGTGACCTTGACGATGCGGTTGTTATGGATATTGAGATCCATCTGGCAGCCTACTCCGCAGTAAGGGCAGGTCGTCCGCACCTTTTTCAGCTCCCAGGGCCGACCGGCGAAACGGGCCTGTTTGAACGTCAGCGCGCCCACCGGGCAGGCATCGACGCACTCGCCGCAGAAGTAACAGATCGAATCTATGTAGTCGGCAGCGAAGGCCGGGCCCACCTTCGTCCGGGCGCCGCGACCCGAAAAATCAAGCACTTCGTTGACCTGAATCTCGTTGCAGACGCGGACGCAACGGCCGCAGAGGATGCATTTGTTGAGATCCCGCTGAATCATGGCGTTGGTCTGCTCGATTTTGTGTCCCGGGGGGGCAATTTGAAAACGCGGTTTTTCGAGTCCCAGTTGATAGATAAGATCCTGCAACTCGCAGGCGCCGTTTTTTTCGCAGGTCAGGCAGTTGTGATCGCCGGAGGACCAGAGCAGCTCAATAATCATTTTTCTGGCCGCGATGACCTTGGGAGAGCTGGTGGTAATGACCATGCCGGGGCTGACCGGTGTGCAGCAGGAGGGAACGAGGGTTTTCGCATTTTCGATTTCTACAACGCAGACACGACAGGCCCCGACATCGGTGGTCCCTTCATAATGGCAGAGCGTGGGAATAGCAATGCCCTGCGCCCGGGCAACCTCCAGGATCGTCTGACCGACGGTTGCCTCGATATCTTTTCCGTCGATGTTCATGCGGACTTTGTTATCCATGTTCAGCTCCTTTTGCCCCTAAAGAGGGGATATCTTCAAAAGCTGCGACTGTTCAGTTTTTAACTCCATAATTTCAGCGGTGGCTAAGCATTTCCATACAACGGCAGGCAAACGTCGCAAGAGTGAAAGGTGTGGCGTTTTTTACAATTCCAGGTCGCACCTCAGACAACGCCGTGATTCTGCAAGGGCCTCTTCCTTTGTAAACCCGAGTTCAACCTCAATGAAACTATGTTTTCTTGTAGCGCTGTCCACCGATGGCATTTCCATCTGCGGCGCCTCTGGGGACTCCTCGTCAAGCTCGACAGGAATGACGATTTTTTCTTCCGCTGGTTCTTCCCAGGCCTGCTCTCCATTATGTTTCCGGATGGCCCCGTCTATATCTTTTGCGGCCTGATGTCCGGCGGCAATGGCGGCGATCGCCGTATCCGGACCAGATACGGCATCGCCGCCCGCATAAAATTTGGGGTTAGTCGTCTGGGATTCGCTTCCTCGGGCGAGGTCGAAACAATTCCGACTGTTTACGGAAATGCCGCTTTCCGGGGCGACAAAGGAGGGGTCGGTAACCTGGCCAATGGCGGCAATAACGGCATCAACCGCAAACGTAAAATCTGAACCATCGATGGGGATCGGCTTCCGGCGGCCACTTTTGTCAAATTCGCCCAGTCTCATCCGCTTGCAGACGATTCCGTTGACGCATCCATTTTTCCTGGCGATCTGGAGCGGAGCGACCAGAAACATGACCTTGATTCCTTCCGCTTCAGCCGCAGCAATCTCTTCGACGGCGGCAGGCATTTCCTTGCGTTCACGACGGTAAAGAATTGTCACCTCGGCGCCGAGACGAACCGCGCACCGAGCCGCGTCGATTGCGGAGTTGCCTCCGCCGATTACTGCCACTTTCGGGCCAAGGGTTTTGTGGCCTTTACTCCAGACGTCTTCGTTGGTATTGAAATCACGCAGGAACTCAACCCCGCCATAGACCCCCCGCAGGTCATCGCCGGGAATGTTCAGCGGCTGACTCTTCTGGGCGCCCGGGGCGAGGTAAACGCGAGTAAATTCAGAATCTATCTGCGATAGCGAAATATCCTTGCCGACACGGGTGTTACAGCGGATATCCACGCCCAGGGCACGGATATCGTCGATCTCCCTTTTGATGATGTCGCGGGGCAGGCGGTAGGGAGGGATGGCCCAGCGGGTCATACCCCCCGGTTCGGAAAGGGCCTCGAAAATTGTAACCTGATAGCCTCGCAAAGCCAAATCCCTGGCGGCAGTGAGCCCCGCCGGACCGGCGCCGACAATTGCGATCTTTTCCTTGCGGGTGACCGGAATTTTTTCGCTCTTCGGTCGTGAGGCATTGTCGGTGATAAACCGCTTCAGGAACTTGATGGCAATGGGCTCGTCCATCTTCCCGCGACGGCAGCGGGACTGACATTTGTGATCGCAGATCCTGCCACATATCGAGGGAAAAGGATTCGTGCGCAGAAGTACCTTGTAGGCATCCTCCAACCGCTCTGCCCTGATCAGGGCAATATAAGAGGGAATGTCCATTTCGATTGGGCAGGTATTCTGGCAGGGCGACTTGAAAAGGGCGGAGCAGACGGATGTCTGACAGTGGTGGTTGCGGATGTGATCCTCATACTCCTCCCGGAAGTAACGAATGGTGCTTAGAACAGGATTGGGGGCAGTCTGGCCGAGACCGCACAGGGCGGAATCCTTGATGGTAAGAGCCAATTCCTCGAGCAACTCTATATCACCTTCCTGGCCCTTCCCCTGGGTGATGTTTGTGAGAATCTCCAGCATTCTCCGGGTTCCTTCGCGGCAAGGGGTGCACTTGCCGCAGGACTCGTCATGGCAGAACTCCATGAAAAAACGGGCCATGTCCACGGCGCACTTCTCCTCGTTCATGACGATGAGGCCGCCCGAGCCCATGATGGCGCCCAGTTCGACGATGCTTTCGTAATCTACGGGGGCGTTAAGGTGCTGAGCCGGGATGCAGCCGCCGGAAGGCCCCCCCAACTGCGCCGCCTTGAATTTTTTCCCTTCAGGGATGCCGCCGCCGATGTCATAGATGATGTTCCCGAGGGATGTTCCCATCGGGACTTCCACGAGGCCGACGTTGTTCACATCCCCGGTGAGGGCAAAGACCTTCGTTCCCTTGCTTTTTTCAGTGCCGACGGCGGCGAACCAGGCCGCCCCGTGGATGATGATCTGTCCGATATTGGCGAGCGTCTCGACATTGTTGAGAATGCTCGGTTTTTGCCATAACCCGGAGACAGCGGGAAAGGGGGGCCTCGGCCGGGGTATGCCGCGCTTGCCTTCGATCGAGGTCATGAGGGCTGTTTCTTCGCCGCAGACGAAGGCGCCTGCGCCCTGGCACACTTCCAGATCGAATTCGAAGCCGCTTCCCAGGATATCTCCGCCCAGCAGGCCGTATTCCCTTGCCTGGGCGATAGCAATGTTCAGACGGTGTACGGCTAGGGGATATTCGGCGCGACAGTAAATATAACCACGGTGGGAGCCTATCGCCTTGGCGGCGATCGCCATGCCTTCAATAACGGCATGCGGGTCGGCCTCGAGGACGCTGCGATCCATAAAGGCGCCGGGATCTCCCTCATCGGCGTTGCAGATGACGTATTTTATCTCACCTGCGGACGCGGCGGCAAACTTCCATTTCAGACCTGTCGGGAAGCCTGCGCCGCCCCGGCCGCGGAGACCGGAAGCAAGGACCTCCTGAATGATCTTATCGGGCTTCATCTCTGTCAGGGCCATGGCCATCCCAGCATACCCGCCGCGGGCGATGGATTCCTCGATCTTTTCCGGATCAATCAGTCCCCTGTTTCTGAGCACGCGGAGTTCCTGGAGATTGAAAAAGGGGATTTCCCGGGTGGTGGAAATGACTGATCCTGTGATCGGCTCTTTGTAGAGCAGGCGCTGAAGCACACGACCTTTGACTATGTGTTCCTCAACAAGCTCCGGAATATCTTCCGGTTTGATCCGCATGTAGATGACGCCTTCCGGATAGACCACCATGAGTGGACCCTGGGCGCAAAATCCATTGCAGCCGGTTTCCACTACCTTGATCTCTTCGAGCAGGCCTCTCTGTTTCAACTCCGCATGCAGGGCTTCTTTAACGGCTATACTTCCGGAAGAGTGACAGGCCGTTCCTCCGCAAATCAACAAATGCAACCGGAACATTTCGCTCGCGCTGAAAACGCCCTCCCGCAAGGCGATTTCGGCATGAGCCTCTTCCCTGATTTTCTGCAAATCGTCAATTGTCAGCTTTTTCATAATGGCATTCCCGTCTATTCATCTTCATGAATTGAATTATCCATGTTTTTCCAATGATCGTAATGCCTTGCGAATGCTTTAGAGCCTTCCGCGTTCCTGCCGGTTTTTTGATTCCGGGGCTTCAATTTCTCTTCGGAGCGACGGATTAATCGTATTGGCTGAGCACCCCTTTGAGCTTGGAGGGTTTCATCCTGCCATGGACATCCTTGTCAACGATCAGCACCGGTCCAAGACCGCAGGCGCCAACGCAACGGACCGTTTCATAGGTAAACTTCCGGTCAGGCGTGGTTTCGGATTCCGCTACGCCTAATTCCCTGACAACAGCGTCAGCCACCGCTTTCCCGCCACGAACATAACAGGCCGTTCCCAGACAAACACGGAGGATATGCCGTCCCCGCGGCTTCATTGTAAAAAAGGAATAAAAGGTGACCACGCCATAAATGCGGCTCAAAGGAAGATTCATTCGGGCGGCGATTCTTTGCTGCACAGAAGGCGGCAGATATTCGAGGAGCACTTGCGCCTCCTCAAGCAGGGGGATCAGGGCGCCCGGTTTTTCCCTGTAAGACTGTATCAGGGCATCCAATTTTGCAACTTGTTCCACACTAAATTCACTGAGCAATTCGGGATTTTTCGGATCCATCGACCGTCCCCTTCCTCATAAATGATCAGTGCTTCTTGTTTACCAAAAAAAAGTTTTTTAACACCTCCGCAGTATCGCCGCCTTCTCGACCTGAACTCGTTCTGCCCGTAGCGCATCACGCGGGACTTGTCAATAAAAATGAGCAACCGCCGTTAACAATTTGGGGCAGCTTTAGAGCTCATTTTTGTAACGGCGTTTTGCTGATCCAGACGGCTGGGGTCGGTCTATTGCAGCCTGACATACGCCTTATAGTCCTTTGCTGTTTATACAGGGACAGAACTTTAAAAGTTCCAAGCCATTATGCCTCAATCACAGGTGTGCTGCAAGCCAGACTTCCACATCGGATAAAACGCGGTCGTGTTCCGGCTCGTTGAAAATCTCGTGGTACAGCCCGTCGTAGAAGATCAATTTTTTGTCGGCAGAGGATACCCGGTCATAAAGCATCTGCGCGCCGGAGGGCGGAACAAGGCGATCTGCGGTTCCCTGCAGGATCAATATCGGCAGTGTTATTCGGGATGCGTCAGCTTCAATCCTTTCCATTGCTTCGAGCATCTCTGCGCCCAGCCGCGCCGAAATCTTGCCATGATAAACCAGCGGATCGTCCCGGTAAGCCCTCACAACGGCAATATCCCTGCTTACCGCCGCCTCTTCCAGTTTGAGAATTCCGGTGCGGGGCAACAGAGTGGACAGAATTTTTCCGGCGAAGATCGTTAATGACGATATGTTGTCGGGAACCTTGACGCCGGGGCCCGAAAGCACGGCTCCCTGTAGTTCGTGCTGATGGGAAAGCAGGTGCAGAGAGACGATTAGTCCGCCCATGCTGTGGCCGACAAGAAAAAGCGGTTTGCCTTTTTGCAATCCGCCGATCATCCGTGAAAATTCGGCAAGCGTGTCTGTGTAATCCGTAAATTTGTCTATATAGCCGCGCAGACCGGCGGAACGACCATGTCCGGGGTGATCGGCAGCATAAACGGCATAACCAAGCGAAACAAAGCGATTGACTATGTTCATATAGCGGCCGCTGTGTTCGGCAAGTCCGTGAACCACGAGAAGCACGGCTTTTATTTCCCCTTCAGGAAGCCAGGATTGATAGTGGATTTGACGATTGCCGCTGTCCTTGAAAGAACTTTCCTGATGGTTCATCGTCTCGCCTCCGGTTGATTTTTTTGATTTTGTACGGCAATGACTCAATGGTTGTCAAAATAAACCGGAACGGCGGCAATTGCAAGCAGGGAAATTTTCCTGTTAAAAATATATTGACTATAACAACCTCCTATACTAATGAACTTGGTCTTGTTTTTGGTGAGGAAGGGGAGGCTTGGAAGAGAAAAAACTATATATTCAGACATTGGGATGCCAGATGAATGTGCAGGATGCGCAGAAGATGGCGTTTTTGATGAAAGAATCCGGGTACATAATGACCGACAATCCCGGGGATGCAGATCTGATTGTCATCAACACCTGCAGTGTCCGGGAGAAGGCCGACCAGAAGGCGTACAGCCTGATTGGGCGGTTTCGGGAGCTTAAGGAGGAAAAACCTGAGCTTATCATTGGCGTAGCCGGGTGTCTGGCCCAGCAGCAGGGAGATCATTTTTTCAAAATGTTCCCCTGTCTGGACATGGTCGTAGGGACGAACCAGATTGACAGGCTGCCCGCAATAGTCTCCTCTGTGGAACGCTCCCGACTCCGATTTGCCGACACGGCATTTTCCAATTATGTGCGCTCTCTGGATATACCGGCGCAACCCCTTGCCGGCGAGGTCAGTGCCTTTGTCACGATCATGCAGGGGTGCAACAACTTCTGCGCATATTGCGTTGTCCCGTTTTTGCGGGGGAGGGAGCAAAGCCGGCCGCTTGCCGATATCGTCAAAGAGGTGGAAGAATTAATGGGGCAGGGGATACAGGAGGTTACGCTTCTGGGCCAGAACGTGAACTCGTACGGCAAGACCCTGCCCGATAAGCCTGATTTTGCCAAATTGCTTCAGGCTATTGGCGATATCCCGGGGATAAGGAGGATTCGTTTTACCACCTCTCATCCCAAGGATTTGTCGGAGGGATTGATCGCGGCGTTTGGCAATGTTTCCGCCTTGTGCGAACATATCCATCTGCCCCTTCAGGCGGGGTCTAACCATATTCTCCGGCTGATGAAACGCGGATATACGGTGGAAGATTACAAGGAAAAAGTGGCAGCCCTGAGAAAGGCTGTGCCGGGAATAAGCATTACCTCCGATATTATTGTGGGATTTCCCGGGGAGGAGGAGGAGGATTTTGAGCAGACCCTCCAGGTGATGCGGGATGTTCGTTTTGACAACCTTTTTTCCTTCCAGTATTCCAAACGGGAGCATACGCCGGCAGTAGCGCTGGAGGGACATCTTGCAGAAAGGATAAAAAGGGAACGTTTGAAAAAGTTGCAGAAACTTCAGGAAGGTCATACACTGGAAAAGAATCTTGCGCTCATCGGCAAAAGCGAAGAGATCCTCGTCGAGGGGCGCAGTCGAAAAACGGGCAGCGAGATGATGGGGCGCACGCGCACCAACCGGATCGTTAATTTCCCCGGCAATCCCGAGCTTCTCGGGAAAGCGGTCCGTGTCAGGATTGTTGATGCCTACCTGCATTCCCTGAGGGGAGAGATGGAGTAACATGGAACAGCATGTTTTTATTGAGATGAAGGTGTCGGGACTGACTATCGATCCGATCACGAACACCCCGATTGTAATCTTAAAGGACCTTGAGGGGAAAAAGGCGGTTCCCATCTGGATCGGAATATTTGAAGCAAGCGCGATCGCGACGGAGATGGAAAAGATCAAATTTCCCCGTCCGATGACCCATGATCTGTTGAACGATATAATAAAGTTAATGAAAGGCGAGGTGTTACGCGTGGAAATACCGGATCTGCGCAACAACACCTTTTTTGCCAATATTCATCTGCTTTGGGAAGGGAAGATCATAGTTGTGGATGCCCGCCCGAGCGACGCTATTGCCGTTGCCCTGCGGGCGGGGGCTTCGATTTTCATTGATGAGAAGGTTATTGAAAAATCCCGGAATGTTGACTTCGGCGCCAAGCATTCCGATATCGGCAGCCTGGATAAGGAAAAACTCGAGGAATTTCTCGAAAACCTTTCGCCGGAAGATTTCGGAAAATACAAGATGTGACTAATTGTTTTTTCTTTCATCTTTGTATTCATTGAGGTATTAGGTGTCGTCTCTGAAAAAGGCCATTGCCGATTTTGGCCGGCATATTAGCGTGGAGAGAAACCTGTCCGGGCACACTGTGGAGGCTTATCTGGCCGACCTTAAGCAGTTTCAGGAATTCCTTATGACAAGGGGTTCCGCCGGCGCGGAAGACGACGATATTCCCGAGGATATTGTTCTGATTCGTTCCTTTCTCGTTTCACTGTATCGCAGTAAAATGAGGAAGATAACCGTTTCACGCAAGATCGCTTCCTTACGTTCTTTTTATCGTTACCTGTTGCGCGAGGGTTCAGTGAAGCTTAATCCGGCTGAACTCCTGCAATTGCCCCGGTGTGAGAAATACATACCGGCAGTCCTGTCGGTGGATGAAACGCTGGCGCTGCTCAGCGTAGATTTTTCGAAAAACGCAGCAGGAAGCAGAAACCGGGCCATCATGGAGCTCTTCTATTCCTCCGGCATCAGACTCGGAGAGCTTGTCGGCATGAACGTCGATGACCTGAGATTCAGCGAATGCCTGGTTAAGGTGAGGGGAAAAGGTAAAAAGGAGCGGATCGTTCCAGTAGGCGCTTCGGCTTTGGCCGCGCTCAAGGATTACCTCCAAATGAGGTCGGAGTTTGTCAGGGCAGCCTCCGATAAAATGGACGGGGAACCGCTTTTTTTGAATGCCAGAGGAACGCGAATTGGGCCCCGGGACGTGGCACGGGTGGTAGAATGGGTTGTTCTGCAAAGCGGCATCGGCAGGAAGATAAGCCCTCATTCCCTGCGGCATACATTTGCCACCCATCTTCTTGATGCCGGCGCGGATCTACGGTCGATCCAGGAGATGCTCGGGCACAGCAGCTTATCGACGACGCAGAAATACACGTCGGTCAGTGTCAGCCGCCTGATGGAGATTTATGACAAGGCTCATCCAAGAGCCAAAGATATGGGCAAAGAAATAGAGGGATAAAAAATGAATATTCGTGGAACAACAATTCTTGCCGTCAAACATCGGGGCAAGGTCACCGTGGCCGGCGACGGTCAGGTTACGCTCGACACGACGGTTATGAAACACGGGGCAAGAAAGGTGCGCAGGCTTTACCATGACCAGGTTATTGTCGGATTTGCCGGGGCAACGGCTGACGCCTTCACGCTGTTCGAGCGATTTGAACAGAAGCTCGAACAGTACAAGGGAAATCTGGTCAGGGCTGCCGTCGAACTGACCAAGGACTGGAGAACCGATCGGGTGCTCAGGCATCTTGAGGCATTGATGATCGCGGTCAGTCGCGATTCCTTCCTGATTATTTCGGGAAACGGCGATGTTATTGAATCCGACGATAATGTGATGGCGATTGGGTCCGGAGGACCTTATGCATTGGCAGCGGCGCGGGCGATGGTTCGTTATTCGGAGCTGACGGCGACGGAAATTGCCCGGGAGTCAGTCAAGATTGCCTCCGAGATCTGCATCTACACCAATGACCATATCACTACGGAAGAGATAGATTTAGAGGACGACAACGAATATAAACCCATAAAAGGCAAGGAAAAAGACAAAAATGGCGCAAAATGATTTGACTCCCAGAAAAATTGTCGAAAGACTTGATCAGTATATTATAGGCCAGCACGAGGCGAAGCGGGCGGTGGCGATAGCGCTTAGAAACCGCTGGCGGCGGCAGAATGTCCCGGAAGAGATGAAAGAGGAGATATCTCCGAAAAATATCATCATGATCGGCCCGACCGGCGTAGGCAAAACTGAAATCGCCCGGCGGCTCGCGAAATTAGACAATTCCCCGTTCATCAAGGTGGAGGCTTCCAAATTCACGGAAGTAGGCTATGTGGGGCGGGACGTGGAATCGATGATCCGTGATTTGCTGGAGCAGGCGATCGGGATGGTAAAGGAAGAGGAACAGCAGCGGGTTATCTCCAAGGCCTCTGAACTTGCCGAAGAGCGCCTGCTCGACATCCTGCTGCCCAGTAAACCGGCCGACGACAGGGTTGTGGAAATGGTTCCCGCAGAAGGTCAGACGTCGGAGCCAGGGACACGCGTTCTTGAAGCTGAAACAACCAGAGAGAAGCTGCGCCGGTATCTGCGCGATGGCCAGATGGACGAACGTTTTGTCGAAATAGAGATAACGGAATCCCGCAGCGGCCCGATGGTGGAAATATTCTCGGCCTCCGGCATGGAGGATATGGGATTGAATATCAAGGACATGCTCGGCAATATCTTCCCGCAGAAGAAGAAAAAACAGCGGATGAAGGTGAAAGAAGCCTTGGAGAAGCTGGTGGAAGAGGAGGCGCAGCGGCTCGTGGACATGGAGAAGGTCACCAAAACGGCGATTGAACGCGTGGAACAGACGGGGATTGTCTTTCTCGACGAGATCGACAAAATCGTCGGCGACGACGGAGCGCACGGGCCGGATGTATCGAGGGAAGGCGTCCAGCGCGATCTGCTGCCAATCGTTGAGGGTTCGACGGTGAGTACCCGCTATGGGATTGTCCGCACCGATCATATCCTGTTCATTGCCGCGGGCGCCTTCAGCTCTACAAAACCATCCGACCTGATCCCGGAGCTGCAAGGGCGCTTCCCCATTCGTGTGGAACTCGATTCGCTCGGCAAGGAAGAATTCATTCGGATACTAACGGAGCCGCATAACGCCCTTGTCAAGCAATATACGGAACTTATGGCAACCGAGGGGGTAACCCTTGTCTTCAAGGAAGACGCAATTGCCGCGATCGCCGAAACCGCGACACTGGTGAATGACCGCGCCGAAAATATCGGGGCGCGTCGTCTCCATACAATCATGGAGAGCCTCCTCGACAAGATATCCTTTGATGCCCCGGAGATGAATGCGCAGGAAGTAGTGATAGATGCCGATTACGTCGCCGAGCAGTTAGACGAAATTGTTGAAGATGAGGATCTGAGCCGTTATATTTTGTGATTTGAGAGATTGCTTATGGAAGATATGACTGAATTTGTGGAGAGGGCCAATATCCTGGTTGAGGCACTTCCCTATATACGCCGTTTCTTTAACCGGACGGTTGTTATAAAGTATGGCGGGCACGCGATGGTTGACGAGGAACTGAAGGATAATTTCGCCCGCGATGTGCTTTTGATGAAGTACATAGGCATCCATCCGGTTGTTGTGCATGGCGGCGGACCGCAAATCGGCAGCGTTCTTAAAAAGCTGGGGAAGGAATCGCAGTTCATCCAGGGGATGCGGGTTACCGATGAAGAGACAATGGATATTGTCGAGATGGTGCTTGTCGGGAAGGTGAACAAGGAAATAGTCGGCTTGATTAACCGGCATGGCGGGCGGGCAGTGGGCCTAAGCGGCAAGGACGCAAACCTGATTCGTGCGGAGAAATATCTCCTCAGCGCCGACAAGGCAAAAGCTACGCCTTCGGAAATAATTGACCTCGGTCTGGTCGGCAAGGTCAAAGAGGTAAACGCCTCTATTCTCAACACGCTTATGAATGACGGGATAATTCCTGTTATCGCGCCCACAGGGATAGGTGAAAATGGGGAGACCTACAATATCAACGCCGATCTGGTGGCCGGCGCGGTTGCATCGGCCCTCGGCGCCGAAAAACTTATTTTGCTTACGGATGTGCCCGGTGTTCTCGATCGGGATAAAAACCTTATTCACACGATGAATAAAGGCATGGCAAGGCAGATGATTGAGGACGGAACAATCGCCGGCGGCATGTACCCCAAGATCAAGTGCTGTCTCAAGGCTCTGGATACCGGGGTAGGCAAGACCCACATTCTCGATGGACGCGTCAAACACACGATTCTTCTGGAGATGTTCACAGATCAGGGGATCGGGACGGAGATCGTAATATAGAAATTAAGAATTAATGCATGATTTATGAAGGCATTTTAAAATGAAAGAGATTGAGATGAAAAAAGAAGAATGGATCGAGCTGTCCGACAAATACATAATGCCCAACTACAAGCGGTTTCCTGTTGTCATTACCAGGGGATTGGGTGTTCACCTCTGGGACAGCGAAGGTCGTTCGTATCTCGACCTCGTCGCCGGGATTGCCGTTTGCGCCCTGGGCCATTCCCATCCCCGGGTTGTGGCGGCGATTAAGGAGCAAGTGGAAAATCTTACTCATATTTCCAACTACTATCATATCGCTCCCCAGATTCTGCTGGCCACCCTGCTTGTAGAGAATTCCCCGCTGGATAAGGTATTTTTCTGTAACAGCGGCGCGGAGGCCAACGAAGCGGCGATAAAGCTTGCCAGAAGATACGCATTTGAGCATATGAATGGCAAAAACGAGTTCATCACCATGCGCAACTCCTTTCACGGCCGGACGCTTGCTACTGTCACGGCAACCGGCCAGGAGAATTTACAGGCAGGATTCGGTCCTCTCCCCGAGGGTTTCCATTATGTCCCCTACAATGATCTTCCCGCCTTGGATGCCGCAATCACCGATAAGACCTGCGGAGTAATCGTCGAACCGATTCAGGGGGAGGGGGGGGTTATAATTCCCGATCCCGGGTATCTGCAAGGGATTCGGAAAAGCTGCGATGAACATGGCATTTTGATGATTGCCGATGAAATCCAGACTGGCATGGGCCGGACGGGGATGCTTTTTGCCTGCGATCATGAGGATGTTGTCCCTGATCTGATGACCCTTGCCAAGGCGCTGGGAAACGGTTTTCCGATCGGGGCGCTTCTCGCCAAGGAGCACATTGCCGCGGCGTTTGTCCCGGGAAGTCATGGTTCGACATTCGGCGGGAACCCGCTGGCCTGCGCGGCCGCCCTGGCCGCGGTGCAGACGATCCTGGAGGAAGGGGTTGTCGATAACAGTCGCGTTGTCGGCGAGTATTTTCTCGCCCAGCTTGCTAAGCTGAAAGACAAGTATCCGGTTATTCGCGAGGTGCGGGGCAAGGGGCTAATGATCGGCGTTGAGCTTGCCTCTCCCGGCGCGGGGCTGGTGCTGAAATGCATGGAGAAGGGGCTTCTTATTAACTGTACAAACGGCAATATACTGCGTTTTGTGCCGCCGTTGATTATTACCGAATACGATGTGGATCGGGCTTTGCAAATATTAGATGAGGCGTTGGGGGAACAATGAAAAAGGATTTGATAAGCGGTTATGACCTGGAGAAAAATGATTACGATGCCATTTTTGAGGGCGCCGGTCGGCTGAAGAAACTGTTGCGAGCCGGAAAATCAGCAGAGCCGCTGAAGGGTAAGACGCTGGGGATGATTTTTGACAAATCATCGACGCGCACGAGGATATCCTTTGAAGTAGGCATGTATCAGTTAGGGGGAAACGCTTTATTTCTGAGCGGTCGCGATATTCAGATCGGGCGGGGGGAGACGATCGCCGATACGGCGCGGATAATGTCGCGCTACCTCGACGGGGTGATGATCCGCACCTATTCTCACCAGGCGGTAGAGGAATTTGCCCGGTTTGCGACAATCCCGGTTATCAACGGCCTCACGGACCTGCTTCACCCCTGTCAGATTTTGACGGATCTCTTCACGATTATAGAGAAGCGGGGAGGGTATGAAGGGCTGAAAATCGCCTATGTCGGGGATGGGAACAATATCGCCAACTCCTGGATAGTTGCGGCGTCAAAGCTTCCCTTTCGCCTTGACCTGGCCTGTCCTGACGGGTATGATCCGGATCCTGTCATTCTGGAAAGGGCAAAAGCCGAGGCGCCGCTCGGGGTTAATCTGCACAGGGAGCCGGCTCTGGCCGTGCGCAATGCCGACGTCATTTATACCGATACCTGGGTGAGCATGGGGCAGGAGGAACAAAGGGAAGAAAAGATTAAAAAATTTCACGCCTTTCAGGTTAGTCAGGAACTTGTGGAGAAAGCCGGGAAGGATGTTATTGTGATGCATTGCCTGCCCGCGCACCGGGGTGAGGAGATTGCCGCGGAGGTTATCGACGGTCCCCGTTCTGTTGTCTTTGACGAGGCGGAAAACCGGCTGCACGTCCAGAAGGCGATAATGGAAATATTGATGCAATAAAAGGAGGATAGTTAAGTGAGCGAAGTGAAAAGGGTTGTTCTTGCCTATTCGGGTGGGCTTGATACTTCTGTCATTCTGAAATGGCTGCTTGAGACATACCACTGCGAGGTGATCTGCTTTGCCGCAGATGTCGGGCAGAAGGAAGAGTTGTCCGGGCTTCAGGAAAAGGCGCTCAATACCGGCGCTTCAAAGATATATATTGACGATCTCAAAGAGGAATTCACGCGGGACTTCGTTTTCCCGGCCCTCCGGGCGAATGCCATCTACGAGGGAACATATCTGCTGGGAACATCGCTGGCCCGGCCGCTGATCGCCAAAAGACAGCTTGAGATTGCCAAGCTGGAGGGCGCGGATGCGGTTTGTCACGGGGCCACCGGGAAGGGCAACGATCAGGTTCGTTTTGAGCTGACCTATCTGTCGCTGAACCCGGCAATCAATATTATTGCCGCCTGGCGGGACGATAACTGGAAGTTTGATTCCCGCTCATCGATGCTTGATTACGCGGAAAAAAACAATATACCTCTGCCTCTCACGAGGGAGAAACCCTACAGCAGCGACCGCAATCTGCTCCACATCTCCCATGAAGGCGGAATTCTGGAGGACCCCTGGGCGGAGCCGAATGAAGACATGTTTGTGCTGAGCGTTTCCCCGGAAAAAGCCCCGGACCGGCCGACCTATATCGAGATCGCCTTCGAAAACGGGATTCCTGTTTCCGTGGACGGGGTGATTATGCAGCCTGCCGTTCTTCTCGATCATCTCAATGAAATCGCAGGTAAAAACGGGATCGGCCGCGTTGATATGGTGGAGAACCGCTTTGTCGGTATGAAATCGCGCGGGGTTTACGAGACCCCGGGGGGAACGGTTCTCTGGGCGGCTCATCGCGCTGTGGAATCTATCGCCATGGATCGCGAGGTGATGATGATGCGCGATTCGCTCACTCCCAAATATGCGCAACTTGTTTATAACGGCTTCTGGTTTTCTCCGGAAATGAAGGTTCTGCAGCGCTTCATAGACGAAACCCAGGAGCATGTAACCGGGACAGCCCGCCTTAAGCTCTACAAGGGAAACTGCATTGTGGTCGGCAGGAAATCGCCCTTTTCCCTTTACAGTGAGGATGTTGCAACATTTGAAAAAGACAGGGTTTATAACCAGAAAGACGCAACCGGATTCATTCGCCTCAATGCCCTGCGTCTGAAGATAATGGCGGCGATGAACGCACGCGTTCAGATTTGATGCGGCAGGTAAAGATGACTGAAAAAGTGGAGAAGCCCTGGGGGGGGCGGTTCAGCGAGGATACCGATAAAGCCGTAGAGGCCTTTACTGCTTCGCTTCATTTTGACCGTCGCCTTTACCGCTACGATATCGAGGGCAGCATCGCCCACGCGCGCATGCTTGCCAGGCAGGGGATCGTCAAAAAAAATGAAAGTCGGGCGATCATTGCCGGCCTGAAGGAGATACTGAAGGATATTGAAGATGAAACGTTTTTCTTCAATCCTGACGACGAAGACATTCACATGGCGATCGAAAAGGCGCTGACTGTCCGGATCGGCGAGGTCGGAGGGAAGCTCCACTCGGCAAGAAGCAGAAATGACCAGGTGGCCTTGGATGAACGCCTTTATCTGAGGGCGGAAACAGACGAGTTCATTAACCTTGTCCGCGATCTGCAAGGGGCGCTCCTGGAGCAGGCAAAAAAGGAAACAGGCGTTATTCTACCTGGTTACACCCACATGCAGAAGGCGCAGCCGGTTCTTTTGTCTCACTATCTTCTTTCCTTCTGGGAAATGTTTGACCGCGACTTGTCGCGTCTCCATGATTGCCGGGTGCGGATGAATGTAATGCCCCTGGGGGCGGCGGCTCTGGCAGGAACGGGACTTCCCATTGACCGTAAGTACGTTGCCCGCCTCCTCAAATTTCCGCGGGTGACGGAAAATAGCATGGATACGGTCTCCGACCGGGATTTCGTCGCCGAATTCATTTTTGTCGCATCGCTCATCATGGCGCACCTGAGCCGTTTTTGCGAGGATCTGGTGCTCTGGTCAACCGACGAGTTCGGCTATATTGAGATCGCCGACTCGTTTACAACCGGCAGCAGCATTATGCCGCAAAAGAAAAATCCGGATGTGGCGGAGCTGATCAGGGGAAAGACAGGCCGTGTTTACGGCGATCTCGTAGCCATTCTGACTCTCCTCAAGGGGCTACCGATGACGTACAACCGTGATTTGCAGGAGGACAAGGAAGCGCTGTTTGATGCGCTCGACACCACGAAGGCCTCCCTGCGGATTTTTACCATGATGATCGGCCATATTGCCTTTAGACGGGAAAAGATGGCAACGGGCGCCGAAGGGGGATTTTCCACGGCGACTGACATCGCCGAATATCTCGTGCGCAAAGGAACGCCGTTTCGCGAAGCGCATGGCATTGTCGGGAAAATAGTCGCGTTTTGCATCAAAAACAAAAAAAAGCTGACGGGGTTGACCATGACGGAGTTTCTTGATTTTTACGGCGGTTTCGATGAAGATGTGTTTAAATGCTTAACCGTAAAACAGTCTGTGGGCGCCCGGAAGGAAAGAGGCGGAACGGCCGAGGAGACGGTGCGCGCGAGGATTGCGGAAATTGAGAGCAAAGAAAGATGAAGAGTAGAAAATCATTGCGCTGGGCGGCTTTATTTTTCGCAATTCTGAGCCTGTCTTTTTACGGATGCGGCAAGAAAGGGGATCCCCGGCCGTCAAAATCAGCGAGCAGCTACTTACCGGCGGCGATCGGTGTGCGGCAGTTCACTTCACTGCTTAATGTTCATAAAATTGGAGGTACGCGCTTTGTCGCGTCCGGAACGACGTCTAAAAGGTTAGCAATTTAAATCAGCAATTTATGCACGCATTTTCAGATTAGAGGAACAATGAATTATTTCAATTACAAGGATAACGAACTGTATTGCGAGGAAGTTTCCATTGCGGCAATCGCGCGGGAGATCGGAACGCCTTTTTACCTCTACAGCGCCCGGACGTTGAAGCGCCATTTTACGGCATTTACCGAGGCCTTCGCCGGGATTCCCCATATCATCTGTTTTGCCGTCAAAGCCAACTCCAACATTGCGATTCTGAAGAGCTTTGCCAATCAGGGCGGCGGCGCGGACATCGTTTCCGGCGGGGAGCTGTACCGCGCTTTGCAGGCCGGCATCGAGCCCGCGCGGATCGTCTATTCCGGGGTGGGAAAACGGGATGACGAGATCGATTTTGCCCTCAAAACGGGGATTCTGATGTTCAATATTGAATCGCCCCAGGAATTGGAGGTCATCAACGAACGCGCCGGCAAACTTGGTCTCCGCGCGGGGATCGGCATCCGCGTCAATCCGGATGTAAATGCGGAAACCCACCCGCACATTTCCACCGGTTTAAAGGAAAACAAATTCGGCATCGCCGTCGAAAGCGCGCTTCTGGCTTACCGGCAGGCGGCGGCGTTGAAACATATCGATATAAAAGGGGTAAGCTGCCATATTGGTTCACAGATAACGAAGATATTGCCCTTTACAGATGCGATCGATCGCCTGAAGACACTAATCCGCACTCTGCGGGCGGAGGGGGTTGCGGTTCATTATCTCGATCTGGGCGGAGGGCTGGGCATTTCTTACGATCAGGAGAAACCGCCGCTGCCGGCCGAATATGCCCGGGCAATTATCGAAGCGGCCGGCGATCTGGGCTGCACCTTCATTTTTGAGCCGGGTCGCGTGCTTGTCGGCAATGCAGGAATTCTTGTTACGAAGGTCCTTTATAAGAAAGAAAATGACGAAAAAAAATTCTTTATTGTTGACGCTGGCATGAACGACCTGATTCGCCCCAGCCTGTACGGGTCCTTTCACAAACTGCAGCCCGTCCAGTTGACCGCGCGGGAAGAGGTTACGGCTGACATCGTCGGCCCGATCTGCGAATCCGGTGATTTCCTGGCTAAGGGACGTCGGGTGAAGTTAATGGAACGAGGCGATCTTTTGGCCGTTATGAGTGCGGGGGCTTATGGATTCACCATGGCCTCGAATTACAATTCGCGTCCGCGGGCGCCGGAAATAATGGTTTGCGATGCGAGCTGGCATGTCATCAGGGAGAGGGAAAAGAACGAAGACCTGACTAGAAACGAACATATTCCAGACTTTTTGAAAAATTAGGGAATGGCTTGTCATTAAAAATAATTTGAGTCGGGGCTTCAGATAAAAATTGGAGGGGGAACTATGTTTTCAGGCGCCATTGTCGCTATTGTAACGCCGTTCAAAAATGGAAAGGTTGACGAGGCGGCCTTGCGCCGTCTGGTCGAAGAGCAGATTGCCGGGGGGACGGACGGAATTGCCCCCTGCGGAACAACCGGGGAATCCACAACGCTTTCGCATGAGGAGCATGACCGGGTTATTGAGATTGTGATCGATGCCGTAAAAAAGCGCGTTCCGGTCATCGCCGGGACCGGCTCGAACAGCACGGCGGAGGCAATCCGCCTGACGAAACACGCCTGGCAGGCGGGGGCTGATGCGGCGCTGATTGTTTGCCCTTATTACAATCGCCCAACCCAGGAGGGTCTCTACCTGCACTACAAGGCCGTTGCCGAAGCGGTCCCGATTCCCCTCATTATTTACAACATTCCGGGGAGAACCGGCACGAACATGCTGCCGGAGACGATGGCGCGCCTGGCGAATATCCCGAATATTGTCGGGGTAAAGGAAGCTGCCGGTTCCATCAAACAGATGAGCGACATCATCAATTTGTGCGGGCCTGATTTCGATGTCATCTCCGGGGATGACGCCTTCACTCTGCCGCTGCTTGCCATCGGCGGCAAGGGGGTAATTTCCGTTATTTCGAATATAGTTCCCGCTGACATGGCTGGGCTTGTGGATGCCTTTTTTGCCGGTGATTTGAAGAAGGCCCGTGAGCTTCACCAGCGCATGAGTCCGCTGATCGACGCGCTTTTTATTGAGACCAATCCCACCCCGGTAAAGGCGGCGCTGGCGATGATGGGTAAGATCGACTATGAGCTGCGCCTGCCGTTATGCCGGATGGCGGAGAAAAATGAATTAGCCTTGAAAAAGGCAATGCAGGACTACGGGTTATTGAAGTAGGGAGGAACTTTTTATGGTAAAGGCCATTGTTACCGGCGCTGGCGGACGGATGGGGGGAAGGATAATCAGCATTATTGCTGAGACAAGGGAGATGGAGCTGGCCGGCGCGGTGGAGCAGAAGGGCCATCCCGCAATCGGCAGGGACGTGGGAGAGGGTTTGGGACTCGGCAAGACGGGGATACAAATTGTTGATTCCCTGTCCGCTTGCATAGAAAATGGCGATGTCGTTATCGACTTTACCTCGCATGAATCATCTCTTCAACACCTGAGGATTGCCGCAAGTTCAAAAAAAGCTATAGTAATCGGCAGCACAGGCTTCACAGTTAAAGAAATGGATGAGGCAAAAAACATTGCTGGCGCTGCAAGATGCGTCATTTCCCCGAACATGAGCGTTGGCGTCAATGTGATGTTCAAGGTCCTCTCCGATGTCGCGGCGATTCTCGGCGATGAGTACGATGTGGAGATCGTTGAGGCGCACCACCATCTCAAAAAGGACGCACCCAGCGGCACGGCGGTAAAAATGGCGGAGGTGATCGCCCAGAGCCTGGGGCGCAATCTCGAAGAAACCGGCGTCTATTGTCGTAAAGGCATTATCGGCGAACGTTCCCCCAAGGAGATTGGCATTCAGACCGTTCGCGCCGGGGATATTGTCGGAGAGCATACGGTGATTTTCGGCGGCATGGGAGAGCGGCTGGAATTTATCCACCGCGCCCACAGCCGGGACAACTTCGCCCGCGGGGCGATTCGGGCGGCGCTTTGGGTGGTTGGGCGCCCCGATGGGCTCTATGACATGCAGGATGTCCTGGGATTGAAAAGGGTTGCTTGAAAGGATGCACGCGAGGCTTGATGTTCATGAAATTGGAGGGGCGCGCTTTGTCGCGTCTGTGGCGGTTGTTGCCTATATCGGCATAGGGGCGAATATTGGTTCCCCGGTAGAGCAATGCAGGGAAGCGGTGCGTCGCTTGGGGACGATGCCGGGAATAACCTCTTTACGAACATCGTCTCTTTACCGGACCGAGCCGGTTGGCCCAAAGGAGCAGGCGTGGTTCATCAACGCCGTAGCCGAGCTCAAAACGGAGATTCCCTCCCGTAAACTGTTTGAGATATTGAAAACTATTGAAAAGCTCATGGGACGTACAGAAGGGATGCGCTGGGGGCCGCGGGTGATCGACCTCGATCTCCTTCTCTATGGTCAGGCGATTATTGACGAGGAGGGGCTGACGGTTCCTCATCCGGAGCTGCATAAAAGGCGTTTCGTTTTAGAGCCGCTTTGCGAGATCGCCTCCTACACGGTTCATCCGCTGTTCAATGTTTCCATGCGCGGACTGCTTGATCGCCTTTCTGAAGGCGGAGGCGTGGAATTATATGGCAAATTATAGATAGCGGCGCTCTAAACCACTTCATCCTGCAGGCGCAGGGAGTTGCGGCAAAAATGATTATGAGGATTGGATGTTGCTTAAATTAGTAATTGTTGTTATTGCAATATATCTTTTCTACAAGCTGTTCAGGAAGGATTCGCCTCAAGCAAGGGGGAACAGGGGATACAAACGTGAACAGAAGCCCTCTGGCGGAGAGGACCTGGTCGAGGATCCGGTCTGTCACACGTATATCCCCGAAAGCTCTGCTTTGAAACTGAACGTGGAGGGAAGAACGGTTTGTTTTTGTTCGCAAAAATGCCTTGAGACTTATGTTCAGGAAAAAAAGCAGCCATGAGCGCGATTAGGTTATCCATACCTGAAGAAGGCAGAAAAAGTGGGAAATAACTCGACTATCGACAACCTGAAGAATCTGTTCGACAAACTGCCCATCCCCGAGCGGCAAAGGGACATCTATAATCTTCCCAATACAATCAGCATGCTTCGCATCGGCGTCATTCCGGTTTTGTTTGGCCTGCTTTTCTCCCCCGGCCCGGCCATGAGCCTGGTTATCGCGGCGTTGTTTATCATCGCCGGGCTTACCGACCTGCTTGACGGCTATATCGCGCGAAGGTTTCAGATAGTTACGACGATGGGAAAATTTCTTGATCCGATTGCCGACAAGTTAATCGTTAATACGGCAATGATCCTCCTGATTCCCGTTGGCAGAATACCGGCCTGGATAGTAGCCGTCATGATCATCCGTGATTTTGCGATTGACGGCATAAGGACTGTAGCCTCGGCCGAAGGTTTGCTTATCCAGGCCAGCAAGCATGGAAAACGAAAGACACTTTGCCAGATTTTTGCCATTTCCGCGCTGATAATCCATTATCCTTTTATTGGCGCTGATGCACATGTGGTGGGAATGGTTATTCTTTATATCGCTTTGGCCCTTTCAATAATTTCCGGGGTGGATTACTTTTTCAAGTTTTACGAAACGGTGTTCAAAAACAGAAGCTGAAAACCGGGAATGTTTGTGATTGTTTCCCAATTGGCGTTGGATTCATTGGGGATCTGCCTGAAGGCGGAAAGCAAAGAGCAGGCGGTTTTGAAACAATATTATAGACAGAGCGATTATTTTATTGACAAACAAATTTTATTTGATATATTCCGCCGCACCCAAACACTGAGCGGGCGTAACTCAGCGGTAGAGTGCCACCTTGCCAAGGTGGACGTCGACGGTTCGAACCCGTTCGCCCGCTCCATTTTTTTGTCTAAACGGCGGCATAGCCAAGTGGTAAGGCAGCGGTCTGCAAAACCGTTATTCCCCGGTTCAAGTCCGGGTGCCGCCTCCAGAATCCCAAGGTGCGATCGAAAATTTTCGTCTTCGCCATTTTTTCCTTTACAATCCAACCTATCCGGAAGAGAAACATGGGCTTTTTGATCGGTCCGTGCGGGTGTAAGCAAGCTTTGCAGTTTGAAGTATTTTATGGATGTAAATTCGTAATGCAATATTATAATTAACAGAAATTGAAGGAGAAAATATGAAAATTCAGGTTATCGAAGGCCGTTTAGCCACGCATAATACCGAAGCCGCCGTCTTTGTGTATTTTGAAGATGAATCGCTGCCCGCAGGCGCCACTTCTTTTCTCGACGAAAGCCTGGGAAGGGAGATTCAGGATATTATCGGCCTAGGGGATTTCAAAGGGAAATTCAACGAAATAACCGTTGCCTACACGCACGACAACGTTTCGGTAAAACGTATTGTGAGCGTCGGGTTGGGCAAGAGGACAGACTTTTCACTCGAACGGCTGCGAGGGGCCTTTGCCAAAGCGGCGCAGCATATACGATCCATAAACGTGACCGAGTTTTCAACGGCGCTGGCTTTTGACGACTTAAGAATGCCAACGGATGCCGCAGCCGAGGGTGTTACCGAAGGCGTTATCCTTGGCCTTTATCGGTATCTGCCGTTCAAAACTGTTGACCGTAAGGACGAGCAGAAGATCGCTTCCTTTAAAATTTTTATAAATAAGGGAGACTTAAAAACCGTACGCGCCGCCGTTAAGAGAGCAGAGATCATTGCCAATGCGGTTAATTTTGCCCGCGATCTTGTTTCTGCGCCTGGCAACGAGATGACTCCAACCGATCTGGCCAACGCGGCTCAGGAAAATCTGAAAGGAAAAAACATCAGTTTTTCCGTGCTCAATGAGGCCAAAATGAGGAAACTGGGGATGAACGCCCTGCTTGGCGTTGCCAGTGGAAGTCACCAGCCGCCGAAGATGATTGTTGCTGAATACCGCGGCGGCAAGAAGTCCGAGCTGCCGCTTGCCCTCGTCGGCAAGGGGATTACCTTTGACAGCGGGGGAATTTCAATCAAGCCTTCGGAAAATCTGGATCGGATGAAGACGGACATGGCCGGTGGCGCCGCGGTAATTGCGACCATTCGCGCTGCCTCGGAACTTTCGCTGCCGCTTAATCTCATCGGGATAGTTCCCGCTACGGAGAACCTGCCGGGCGGAAAAGCCTATAAACCGGGGGATATCCTCCGCTCTCTTTCCGGACAGACGATAGAAGTGGTAAATACCGATGCCGAGGGAAGGGTTATTCTGGCTGATGCGCTTACCTATGCCAGCCGTTTCAAGCCAGCCGCGATCATTGATTTGGCTACCCTTACGGGGGCCTGTATCGTCGCCTTGGGAGACGAAGTCATCGGCATGATGGGAACAGATGCTGAACTTAAAGGCCTAATCAAGGAGGCCGCTGCTGTAACAGGAGAAAAGGTTTGGGAATTGCCCCTCGGGGAGCAGTACGACGAGATGATTAAGAGCGATGTTGCTGATTATAAAAACTCCGGTGGCCGAACGGGGGGCGCGATCACCGCCGCCACATTCTTAGGCAAGTTTGTCGGGGGCGGTAAGTGGGTTCATCTCGATATCGCCGGCCCCTCCTGGTTTGAAAAAGCCAAGCCGTACATTCCCAAGGGCGCCTCGGGCATCGGGGTTCGTCTGCTGGTTCAATTGCTGAGAAACATGACCACTGAAAAACAGTAGCTGTTTTTTTAATCTATGACCGAAGCCGAAACAATTCTGGAAATACGAGAGCTTTCCTCGCATTTTGAAACCGAACGGGGCATTGTCAGGGCTGTTGACGAGGTGAGCCTGAAAATCGGGGCCGGACAGACGGTCGCGGTAGTTGGGGAGTCAGGGTGCGGGAAAACGGTTCTGGCCCTCTCCATCCTGAGGCTATTGCCGTCACCCCCGGGCCGAATTGCCGGCGGAGAGGTTCTTTTGCAGGGCATCAACCTTCTTGACCTTTCTGAAGACGAGATGAGAAAGGTCAGGGGGCGCGATATTTCGATGATCTTTCAGGAACCGATGACCTCGCTGAACCCGGTTTTTCCGATCGGCGAGCAGATTGCCGAGGTATTCCGACTGCACCAGGAAATGGGCAGAAGAGAAGCTCATATGAACAGTGTCGATATGCTGCGGCTGGTCGGGATTCCCTCCCCGGAAAAGAGGGTGAGTGACTACCCTCATCAGATGAGCGGAGGGATGAGACAGCGGGTGATGATTGCCATCGCGATGGCGTGCAGTCCCCGGGTCATGCTGGCAGATGAACCTACGACCGCGCTTGACGTCACCATTCAGGCCCAGATAATCGAACTTATTCTTTCCCTGCAGCAGCGAACCGGGACATCCGTCCTGCTTATCACCCATGACTTGGGAGTTGTCTCCGAGGCGGCCGATTTTGCCTTTGTCATGTATGCTGGCCGCATAGTGGAGAGCGCTCCGGCAAAGGAGCTGTTAATTTCTCCGCTGCACCCCTACACAAACGGGCTGATAAATTCTCTTCCCGGCAGAAAGGCTGCTTTAGGCAGAGACATCTTCCTTAAGGCGATTCCCGGGATGGTTCCTCCCCTTTATGACCTGCCGTCCGGTTGTCGCTTCCAGGGACGCTGCGCAGAGGCGCTGCCGATTTGTCGTGAAGAGGAACCCCTGCTTAAGGAAGTTGCCCCCGGGCGTTCGTGCCGATGCTGGAGGCATTAGCAAAAACTGATGAATCAGAAACTTCTCGAAATAATTGAATTAAAAAAGAGTTTCGGCGCCCGCAGCGGATTTTTTCAGGGGAACGATAACATCGTGCGCGCGGTTGATGGCGTCACTCTTCAGGTAAAACGGGCAGAAACTCTGGGGCTGGTCGGGGAGTCCGGATGCGGAAAATCGACACTGGCCCGCCTGATCGTCCGTCTGGATGAGCCGACAGAGGGTTCAATATTATTCGACAATGAGGACATCTTTAAATTAAAAGGGGCAAGGCTGAAGGAATACCGCCGCAGCGTGCAGATGATCTTCCAGGATCCCTATTCCTCGTTAAATCCGCGTCGAACAGCGGGAGACATCATTGAGGAGCCGCTGAAAATTCACAATCTTTCGGCGAAGGGAGAGGGGGGAAGGAAGCTCAGGGAAATGGCGCAGCTTGTTGGTCTCAATGAGGAGCAATTGAAGAGGTATCCACATGAGTTCAGCGGCGGACAGAGGCAAAGAATCGGGATTGCCCGCGCGCTTATTCTCCGGCCGCGATTGATTATAGCCGATGAACCGGTTTCATCCCTTGATTTGTCCGTCCAGGCGCAGATACTCAATCTCCTTAAAAGCCTTCAGAATGACTTAGAGCTTACCTATCTGTTTATTACCCACGATTTTGGGGTAGTTCAGCATATGAGCGACCGGATTGCCGTCATGTATCTTGGTAAAATTGTCGAACTGGGAGCAACGGCGCAGGTCTGCGAAGCGCCGGTTCATCCTTATACACAGGCCCTTATTTCCGCCGTGCCGGAAATAGACCCGGCAAAAAATATAAAAAAAAGCGCAGCAACTGCTGATTTTGACTCTACACATATTTATTCGAACGGCTGCTCATTCTTTCCCCGCTGCCCCTGCCGGGAAGATATTTGTGCGAAGCAGTCGCCAATTCTGGAAGAGTGTGGCCCAGAACATCGGGCGGCGTGCCATAAAACCGATAAAAAAAAGCTTGCATTTGCAAAAAAACGATGTTAGCACCGATCACCGCCCAGAGTACATATTCACAAAGGATGTACTTTAAATTAAGTGGTGGGAACAGGTAAAAGTTGGGAACTCATATCTTCCAGAATGTGTTAGGCAGAAAATCAGGCCGCCGCCAATTCAGAGATAATTTCTGAATGAAGGTGGTTTTTTGCTTTTTTGGGGGTATGAAAAACAACGTAGCTAATCTTTTTGAAAGGGGGAACAAAAATTGGCAGAAGGAAAAGTGAAGTGGTTCAACGAAAAGAAGGGGTTTGGCTTTATCGAAAATGACGAGGGCGGGGATGTTTTTGTGCATTTCAGCGCTATAACAGGCGACGGGTTTAAAACCCTTTATGAAGGGCAGAG
Organism: Syntrophales bacterium; assembly: GCA_023229765.1. Classification (NCBI taxonomy): domain Bacteria; kingdom Pseudomonadati; phylum Thermodesulfobacteriota; class Syntrophia; order Syntrophales; species Syntrophales bacterium. Next base: position 48,027 of record JALNYO010000005.1, read on the forward strand.
AATCAGCTTCGACATTGAGCAGGGTAAAAAAGGCCCTGCCGCGGTAAACGTGAAACCGTTATAAGGCAATTATTTAACAGTTTACATCCCGGCCGTGTTATGCGGTCGGGATTTTTTTTAGGTGCGTCAAGTGGTCTTTTCTGAGGCAAATCTCAATAAATTCAGGGATAGGCATAATCTGCTTGTCGTATTGGGGCCAACCGCCTCGGGCAAGACTAAGCTCGCCGTGGGCCTGGCAAGAGTCATCGGGGGAGAAATTATTTCCGCTGATTCCCGGCAGGTTTATCGCGGACTGGATATAGGAACGGGAAAGGACCTTGCCGACTATACGGGTGAGGGGGGTGTGGTTCCGGTTCATCTGCTGGATATCATCGACCCGGATGAGGAGTTCAGTGTCTTTGCCTTTCAGAAGCAATTCGCCGGAGTTTTTCAGGAAATCTCCCGGCGCGGCGCCTTTCCGCTCATGGCCGGCGGCACGGGGCTGTATCTGGATTCAATATTGCGCGGATACCAGATGGAAGAGGTGCCTGACAATAAGCAGATGCGCGAAACACTGCTTCATGAGGACATGGATTCACTGCGCGCGCGCCTGGAGTTGCTCAATCCCCATTTACATAACAAAACGGATCTTCTTGAGAGAGAAAGGGCGTTAAGGGCTATTGAAATCGCACTTTTTCAGCATGGGGAAGCGGGACGGCATTCGGATTTTGCCCACCTGTCACCCTTTGTGATCGGCATTCATCCCCAAAGGGAGGAACTGCGCCGGCAAATAACTGTCCGTCTCAGGGAACGTCTCGATGCGGGAATGATCGAAGAGGTGCGCCGCCTTCATGCAAACGGCGTCGGATGGGAACGCCTCGCTGCCCTCGGGCTGGAATATCGCTACGTCGCTCTTTATTTGCGGGGAGAAATCTGTCTTTCTGATATGACAGCCCTTCTCAATACCAGAATTCACCAGTTCGCCAAGAGACAGGAAACATGGTTCCGGAAAATGGAAAAAAACGGCGTTCGCATTAACTGGCTCAATCGCCCCGATGTAGAGGCGGCGCTTTCCTTGATGATGAACGAGGGCGATGATTAAACTCTCAAAAGCGGACAAATATCTGCAAAAATACTCAATCCTCAGGGACAGGCATATCTTTGCCCAAACACAAGAAGGGATGGAAAACGCCGTTGTGATCCCGGTGCTGGAAGAGCGGGATTCGCTTTTTCAAACGCTTGCCTCCCTTGCGAAAAATCCCTCGGCCGATCTCGGCAGTACAGTGGTGATCTGCGTCGTCAACAATCACCGTCCCTCTCTTGCCGGCAGCAAGGCAGTCGCCGATAATCAGGAAACGCTCGCCATTCTTCGATGCTTGGTAAAAAAGGAAAGTGTTTCAGTATCTTCTAATATGAACATTAAAGATGATTGTGATGTTATTGTGAAGAGCGAACTGCGGCTGGCGGCAATCGACGCCTCCTCTCCGGGGATGGAGATTCCGGAGAGCGACGGCGGGGTCGGCGCCGCGAGAAAGATTGGCATGGATGCCGCGTTGATGATTCTAACTGCTCAGTCGCGGGGATCAGGGATCATCTCCTGCCTGGATGCCGATACATTTGTGGAAGAGAACTATCTCTCGGCAATTGCTTCTTTTTTCCAGAAGAATAATTGCCCGGCGGCGACGGTTGGTTATGCACACCAGAAACCTGAAAATATCAATCTGCTTTCCGCCATTTGCCGCTACGAGATATTTCTGCGCGCCTACGTGATCGGACTTTCGTTTGCCGCCTCCCCTTACGCCTTTCCGGCGATTGGCTCGACGATCTCCTGCACGGCGGATTCCTACATTGCCGTGAGGGGGATGAACAGAAGGGCAGTCGCGGAGGATTTTCATTTTCTCGACAAACTTGCCAAACTGGGCAGGATTGGCCTGGTAGAGGGCACAAGAGTCCACCCTTCGGCGCGTCCTTCCCGCCGGGTGGCGTTTGGAACCGGACGGAAGATGCTCTATTTTCTCGAAGAAGGCAGAGTGGAGCATCTTATCCACAATCCTGATATATTTGTATTTATCCGCCAATGGCTGGCAGAAATAAAGTCTGACCCGGATAGAAACGCCGAGGCAATCATGAAGGCGGCAAAAAACATTCATCCCCTCCTGCATGAATATCTCACGATCGCCAGCTTCCCTGGCAATTGGGAGAGCATGCGCAAGAACTGCGCGGATTCGGAGCACCTGCTTCGGCAATTCCATGTCTGGTTTGACGGCCTGAAAACCCTGAAACTTGTTCATCATCTCGAACGTTCACAGTATCCTCCGGCAGATATGTTTCCCGGGTTGAAACAGCTTGTTAAAATGATGGGCAAGGAAATTTCGCACTTGGAAAATATGCACGCGGATATCCCTGCTTTGGATGTCCAGTTCAGCATTCTTGCAGAATTGAGAGCGTTATTCCCCGCTTCCTGAATATTCATATGAGAACTGGCTGAAGGATGCGGCGAAGGCACATAGACAAGAAAGTTAAATTGATTGAGGTGTTATATGCCGGGACTCACGAAAAGTCACCCTACCAAAAGCATTGAAATTCGTTTCATCGGACCCCCTGAAAAAAGAGAGCAGGCCGTTGAACGTCTGAAACCCCTGGGCTTTGTCGATTCTTCCGAAGAATATGTATCCTGGCGAGAACTGTTTTCCGAATATTCCGATGAGGACCTTCCGGGGGTCTGTCTGCGAGGATCGAGGTATAAAGAAGGGCTTACCCAAAAAAAGTTGGCAGATATGATCGGAATCCCTCAGCGGCATATCTCCATGATGGAAAACGGCAAGCGTCCAATCGGTAAGGAAATGGCGAAGCGCCTGGGAAAAGCCCTGAACATCAGCTACAAGGTTTTTTTGTAGGAAGAATAGCGGAGATAGGGAGGCCACCTGACAAGCCGGATATCCTGGCCGGTTTCTCCGTTTAACCAACCAGGACGCTACAGGAGGCGCAGTTTGACCCCAAAGCCGTCCAATCTCGACATCCCAGAAATTAAAGCTGCCGCAGCGGAGTGGGCACTCGTTTCCAGTCAGATCGAAAAAATGGTTCATCCGGTTGATCCGTACTTTTATTTCTTTCACGAGTCAATGAAACTGGAAATCGTTCCCATCTAACGATTATTTATTGAAGTCAATGACTGGACAAACAGGATTTGCGTAGCAGTCTTCAATTGGTAATTCTCAGCCATGATGAAGGTAAATAGAGGTGTGGAACCAGGCCAGCTTTTTGCAGGCAGGCATCCCTGGTGATGGATACCAGGGCCTTAATACGCCATCAGAGGTTGAGGGCAGGGTAAAATGCAGGATTTAGAACATACAACAGATTTTTTGTTTTCTTCGCAAGAACATTTAAGAGTTTTAAATCGTAACCTACGTCAAAGATATACCGAGGATTCTCGCCATCTGTTTTTATCCCCAGAAAGCTATAGTATAACATGAACTGTATAACCTGTTCGAACTTTTCACAGGGGACATGTGCACTATTGAGAATGCTCACAATTCTGTCTTGGTTAAATTCCTGTCCCTCTCCAATGAAGTAATAGATGAGTTCAGTGTCAGTGCCGAGGATGTCGGTCAGCTCTTGATCTGCTTCGGTTATTAAATCGATGGAGTATGCGCGAAGACCCTTCTCCAAATCCACTGCTTCGATCTTTGCGCGTTCCATTCCAACGGCGAATCCACGACAATGGGCTATGAGTTTTATTAGATTTCGAGGGCGCATGAGGGACCGATCAATCAGGTACTGCGAGGTCTCCTCGCCATGATAGTGGGAAATGCAGATCTGCGACCAGACCCGTGCAAACGGAGTATCCACTGGCAGTGAGTTGTGGACAAGCCGTCGTCGCAGCATCTCTCGCAACAGGTCTGGGTCAGTCCAGTCGAGAACGGTTCGGCTCTCCTTGCCGTAGTCCGCTGATGCCTCCACAAGGAGCTGGTAGACATCGTTCCGTACAAAGACAACGCAATGGAAGTCGTGACCATCGCGTTGTAACTCACGCTGGATCTTGCGTGCAGCATCAATAAGACATCGTAATATCATGACATCGCCAGTTGTCAGGCCGTGCGGTGACCACCCTTTATCGAGGTTGTCAAAGAGGACCCACACGCTGTCTTTGAATTGTAGATAGGACGATAGAGTTTCGCGGATATCCCGGATGTTTCGCTTGTGAACGAGTTCAGTAACCTCATTGGCGGTCAGTCGCTGGTTGCCTTCCGTGCCGAAGCGGACTTTGAAATCCTTAATTAATTTTTGGGAAAGGCCCTGAAGGCGTTCCGAGAAATCACCTTCACCTGCGGACCCAGTCTCGTACACGTCCATCAATTTGCGATATGGTTGGTAGAGGCGTGCATCACGCTTGTGTTTATCGCGATCCTTTTCTAACAGTTTGTAACAGATTTCTAAATAAAAGATGTATTCGAAAAGTGCCGTGATTAAATGTGTCCTAGCGCCCTCAGCAAGATAGTCGAGGACATCTTCCTTCAATCGGATTAGCTGATACCCCTCTGGCTTCAAGTCGACGACAATATTGCCGACATTAGCACGCTTTTCGTTTCGAAGCTGCGAAAAGAGCGCTGTTTTCCCGGTACCTTTCCGTCCAACAATCATGTTAACTTCTCCACGGGTTGCCCGTTTATATTGGTCCGTCCTGAGGTAATACTCGCTAAGAGTCTGGAATTCGTTTTCGGCGACCGAGTCGCCGATTGAGAGCTCGGCGAGAAAGTTGCCTTTAGGGAGTGGTAGAGGGTTGTCGGCCTGGAAACGCTCAGTGATTTCCAGTGCAAATTCTGCAATCGAATCGGCAATATCATCAGGTTCGTAGAACGTCTTCACCAAGTCACGAACGTCCAGTGGAGCCGGCCCGCCGCCGGGTTGGAGGATAAGAGTTATCTTACCCATGCCGACTGAAAGGCCGGCAACGAAGGCTGCACGGATGTTATGGACCTCTGCATCACCGAATTCGATCGCAAGAAGCGGTATTACAGTGCCGAGACAGGATGAAACATCGTCGACTGCTTTGACAGCGGACAATCGGGATTCATCAGTAGGCATATATCCCTTAAACCCCAACCTCGCCTTCTTTATCCTAGCGGTGATCGCAATCATTGCCGAGTTGGATTGGGGAGTCTGCAGGACATATACCGGGGATTTAAAATTAATAGCCTTACGAAGTGGAATTCCGCCGTCCGAAAGAAAGGTATTGAAAAGTCCTGAGAGGTCTTGCTCGTTAATGTAGATCTCAAATCCAAGCGTATCGAAGATGCCGATCTTATCCGCAAGAGCGCGATCCCTCGTAATATTTCCGTCACGCGTGAGATAGACCCTTTTCCCGAGTCCGATCGCGTAACCTATCTCGAACGTGACGTTAAAGTTCATCGAAGTGACATCTGCAACAAAGATGTCTGATTCAGCAATGCCCTCAAAGATTGGATCGGTCAGTGGCCTGCCCGAGATGTCGTTCTCTTCCCAAAGGTGGAGTTCTATATCAGGGCGAACCGTGGAGAGGCCGTCTTTAGTCTTGTGGATCACATGCTTGACGTCCACTATGGCCGCGGGGTAAGCGTAGAATATCTTCATGTCATGGACCTCTTTATGGTTCCATCTATGATAGCCTTTTCAAAACTTTAACTTAATATATGGCCCAAATTTGACTTTTACGGGCTCGTCAAATATGAGTTACCCAAGATGCACCTGCATACCGTTACGGCGAAGCGATCCTTTAGACACAAGTCCTTCGATCACGTGACGGATAAGATCGGCATTTTCGCTGCCGAGACGTTCGATGCCGAAGAGTCTGGCAATTGCCGTCGGGAGATATTCCTCGACGATTCCAAACTGGTCTTCTACAAGGTACAGCACAGCAAACGAGAGTTCATCTGGTGGTATGTGTTCAATGGATCTCTTTACCATTTCCGTCGTTACACGGAATGTTTTTATTTGTTTGTCGGGTGAGTAATAAAAAGGAGATTTAGCATTGTGTGTAATGGCCCGTTTGGTCTGAGCAGTGCGGAGTGCTCTGTTGATGTTCGAAAGGACATTCGTGCCGGCCCTTGCAACACCATGAATTTCCTTTAATCGATCCACCAGATAATCATGATGGATTGGACCTTCGATCTTAACAAGATCACTAATTGTATTCGAGAGCTCACCACAGTACGATTCCTTGAGAAGAGAATCTCGATTCAATTTCTTCGACGGATTAAAAAGCGAATAGGGGACGCCAGGTTGATACAAGCGTGCGACTTTTTTTTCATGAGTAGCCTTGCTACACTGCTGAGGTTTTGGCATGGGTAGCGGATTAGGATCGGGTGGCGGTGCGTACACTGGATGGTCAACCGGTGCTTGCTGAGCCTGTTCAATACTCCTCAGTATACCGGCAATAGCCTGTTCGCGATCATGAAACCACTCAACTGACCAAACACGATGAATTCTCCAACCCATGCGTTGGAGAACCAACTGACGGAGTAAATCGCGGTCCCGGGCTGTCCTTGAACTATGATAGGTGACGCCATCACACTCAATACCGAGGAGATAACGCCGTTCATCTCGCTGATCACGCACAGCCAAGTCTATACGATAACGACTCGCACCCACCTGCATGTCCACCTTGAAGCCTCTATCGAGAATGGCTGCGCGTACGGATTCTTCGAACTCGTTTGTTTCGGCATTCGTTTGGAAAACAGGTTCCTGAAGCAATTCACCACTTCGTTCCGCGTATTCAAGGAAACTCCGCAGGGATGTCGCACCCCGGTTGTTTGGATTGACACCGCTGAGATCCTGCGATCGCAAGCTGGACACCAGAATACACTCCCACTTGGAGCGTGTAATGAGAACGTTCAATCGACGCCACCCGCCATCAGTATTAATAGGCCCGAAATTCATACTGAGTCCACCGGCATGATCCCGCCCATACCCGACACTAATAATCATAGTATCCCGTTCATCGCCCTGGACATTTTCCAATGATTTGACAAATACTCCTTCGGGACGGCTTTTATCGAAGAATGTGTCAAGATCTGGTCGCGATAGTAATGCTTCAGCGATCGCATCCTCAATAGCCTCTTTTTGGCTGAGGTTAAGGGATACGATTCCGAGCGACCGTTCCGGATAGCGTTCAAAATGTTCCAGAGCCAGATGGGCAACAATTCTAGACTCAATTCGATTCATTCGACTTCGCCCGCGGTCATAGACACCTTCTGGAACATATTTGAAGCGAACACCTTGACCCTCTGCTTTCGTATTTGCAGACGGAAATGTGATGAGCTTATTGTCATAGAAAAAGTGATTCGAAAACTTGATGAGCCTTTCGTCTCGGCTCCGATAATGCCATCGCAGGTAGGACTCATGGAATACCGGCACAACTGCTATGCAATCGTCTAGCAGTGACTCCAATGGCGCTTGCCCTCCATCCAAGTCTTCATCGTCTTCTTCCTCTTCTGGTACAAGCGATGACTCGAAAAAAGACGTCGGCGGCAGTTGGTTGGGATCGCCAGCCACAACAACTTGTGTTGCCCGTAAAATAGAGGGAATGGCTTCGGCTGTCGGCAATTGGGATGCCTCGTCAAAGACGACGAGATCAAAGTGGAACACATCTGGTTTCAAGTAGGTCGATACGGAAATAGGACTCATCAGAAGGCATGGCTTCAATGTTTGCAGTACATGGGGGATTTCGGCAAAGAGTTTCCTCAGTGGTTTGATCCGTTTCCTTTTCTGCAACTCACGGCGAAGGATGCCGATTTCGCTGGCACTTTCGGGAATGCTTTCCGCGGCGCGGACTCGCGACGAGGCAGATGACGCGGTCGCTTGTACTTGCGCTATCGCAAGCCGGCGGACGCTTTCGTCGAGCGCTCGGTACTTGTTGATGAGATTACGCCCTTTGGCCTCCGTGAATCCTGCGAGCGTACTGCTGCGATCCATCGCGCCGCTTATCCATAGATTGAGGAATCGACGCTTGAAGATACGGTGTGCATCGGTTGCGCTTACCGTCCCGAAACTATCCAGGAAAGTCGATAAACCGCATGCCGCACAGCGTTTCATCGCGCGATCAAGCAGTACCCACTCCCGCACCTGCTTCATGGACGCTAGAAGAGCGGTGGCGCGGTTGGCAGCCTCAGGCATTGGGGCATCGCTGGCAATTTCGCCTTGGATGAAACCATGCGGCCAGTCATTATCAAGTCGTTGCATCCATGTCGGTAGCGTGTCTGCAAAAGGGGAAATCAAGAGTAGCATTTTTTCGGCTGCGCTTCGTAGATCGGCACTCAGTGATGATATTGGTACAGCATCTTTGCCTGCTGCGGTTAGCGCTCGTTTGCATAACCCCGCAACTGTGAAAGAACGGGAGAGTTCTTGAAAAATTGCCGGACTCGACGCAACGGATGTCTCGAGTTGTGAATCGATGGCTGCACGCTGATCGTCAAACCAAAGCTGTATCTCAGAGGCGCGATGGCACTTCTCGTAAAGAGACTTAATCCATTTTCGTTTGAACTGTATGCCTTCGCAGAGAGACGTTTTTACCAGATTCCTCCATCTCCAATGCGATGGCTTGAAGTACGCATGCCACGTCCCATATCGATCGCAGATAGGAGCCAGGAGGGTTGCTACATCGTTTAGTGGTCTGTCAATCGCTCGGCGAATTTCCGATAAAAGTTCATCCAGTTCCCTTCTTTGTTCGGCCGCAGTCGCAAAGATTTTTTCCAGTTTCGTGAGCTTGTTTTCATTAAACTGCCACCAATTTTGGGGTAGTTGTTTAGTTTCAGCTACAGCCGTGAGTGCAGGCTTGAAAAGATTCCATTTGCTGATAGACAAAGATCTGGCACCAGGAATGAGATTTTCAAGCTGTTCAGCCGGCGGGCTGATTTTCTGGTAAAGACCGGCAACCTCTCGAAGAGACGCTTCGAGACTCTCCTGTTCAACCAGCCCAAATTGACTGGGAGAAAACCCATTCCAGTTATGGGTTGTCCTCTGGTCAAAGACGGTTGAGTTTGCGGCAACCTCCTCGAGAGCGTGGAGACATTGTTCAAAATCAGTCTGGGGTGCGTCGAGGGGATTAGGCCAGGGTAAAACGCCGCGGACATCAGGAACGTTTTCAAGATGGGTGAGTTGTGCATTCGCTCGATAGACTGAGAGCCCCAAAGGCTGAAGAGGGGCATGGAGTTCCCTGGCGTAGGTGTTGAGTTCATCACGGATTTTCAAAAGCGCACTGAGTTCTCGATCCAACGCATCGCCGTCGCTGCTCGGCTCTGCTTCCAATGTGCGTCGGAGTTCATCGATGACCTTCTGCTTGCCTGCTTTTGTACTGTGTGCTTCCAGACAAAAGCGCTGCAAACCCAATTCCTTGATCCTTTCATAGACAACATTGAGTGCGGCCATTTTTGCACTCACGAATAAAACTTTTTTATTTTTTTGCAGTGCATTGGAGATAAGATTTGCAATCGTTTGGCTTTTCCCCGTTCCTGGGGGTCCGTGGACGACTACGTGATGTCCTAGAGACGACAAGGTGAGTGCTTCAAGCTGACTCGAATCGGTAGGCAGTACTGGAATTGGGACAGTTGTGGGTGTCGGCAGTGTATCAAGTTCATGGGGGAGTGCTTCAGATATGCCCGTCGATTTTGTTGCTCGTGAAAGTGCACCAACGACTGGATGGGTGGTGGCTACGCCTACAAGGGCCTGAAGGTCGCGATAAATGACCAGGGACTCAAAGGAGAAGGTGCTGAGCCAAACCTCCTCGATAACTTTCCAGGCTTGTTCCCGAACAGTACGACGGATACGCTGAAGAAGTTTCACCAGAGACTGATGGTCCGGTTCATCAGGCAGTTCAGGTAGTTCAATTTTATGTCGTTCCCGGAGATAGTACTCAAGCGCGGGATTCATTTGGGCATCTTCATCTGCTAAGCAGAGACGGAGGGGCGCGTCCGGTCCCTTACTTTCGAATTCGCAAGGCACCATCCAGAGAGGGCTCACCGATTCGCCCAAAAGATCGTCCTTCCACTGGAGTGCGCCAAACGTCAGGTACAGAGTCGTAACGCCACGTTCCTCTAATGTGGTGCGCGCATTGTTGTGGATGCGACGGAGTCTGCGCATGAGGTCGATTGGTTTCGCGTCGAGGGTAATATCTCCGGACTCGATGATAAGCTCAGTCTCTTCATCAGGTGGGATGAGTAATGGCTGTTCAGGATGGTTCTTATGCTTACGGACGAGAGGCATCCGTAGCTGCTTTCCTTCAATCACGAACGTTGAGAAAATTGCATTAGCGTCAGGTTCGATCACCGAAAATTTTGCAACGCGAGATCGGTTGAGACCGATTAGGGGATTGGATTTGGTGAGATCAAGCACCCGATCTTGCCAGCGGCGCATCTGAGCCTTTACGCGTGTAGCATCAATGCGACCGGGCGTTACGCCGGTCGATTGGCTTGTCTTCTCGGTATCGGAGCTCGTGTCAGGTACGTGTGTCATTTTATCACGTCTTTGCATTCACAATTTTCTGTTTTCCCGACAATAATCAAGATTACCTACATCACAGCTGTTACGAAAAAAAGAAACCCCGTTCTCTATTGGTTGAGACACGGGGTCTTTGTGAAATCCTTTTCATGGCTTCCTTTCTCGACGACGTTAAAAAAGCCTCCTGCTGGATCATATAAAGTTATAAGGATCGTATATTTATACAATTAAGAATAATCAAATAAATCCTCTTTCGTCAAGGGTTATTTGGGGAATGGCCAATCAGTCACACTTCCATTCCGTATTCAATGATCCGGCCTGATAAGCCAAACTGAACAGTAGTATTTGAACCTTAGATTATCAACCTCCGCTAGAGATTCTTATCCGCTCCAACGTCCTGAAGGCCAGTTGAGTATCGTCGGAAGGCAGGCCGGCGGACATGTTGCCGGCATGGCGATTTGGAGGATAATCGCGGATCCCGCCGAAACGCTGCCGGCGCTGGCCCGGCTGTTATTTACGGGTTCAGGAAGAGCTTGTGTTTCGCACCCGCTTCCACTTGCGGCCTGCTCCAGAGCATTGGGAGATACTGAACCCTTGCCCAGGAAAGGATCTGGTTGTCATAGCCAGGGCTGCCCGGATGGCCGCTGTTGCCCGTGGAATTGACGGCTACACTCTTATTGAAATCGCCTAGGTCAACGATCATACGCATGGAAGGGATCAGGCGCGCGCTGAAGTTAGCGTTACTGGCGTACCACATGTTGTTGTTAACGCACTCGGTGCTGCCGCCGGTGGGTACCGGACCCCGGTTGACCAGAGACTCGATCGGTCCGATACCACTTGCACCGAGCGGATTGCTTACGAAGGTTGCCTTGTGCAGCGCCCCCCACTTCCACTGGCTGCGATCCTTGCCTAGTGAGTCTACTGTTGCGGCGTAACCCTCCTGGAAAGAGCGGACCAGAACCTCGTCACGGGTCTCCCTCTTGTCTTTGGTGGTTGGGTCATCCCACCAGGGGTCATGCGGTTTCTGCATCAGCAGGGTGACTGCCCACAGTTCCTTGTCCACGCCGTCGGATTTGGTGATGCCCTCCAGTTTGGGCTGGAAGGTGTTTTTCATTAGACGCATGATAAACCCGTTGAAGAGCGCCGCATGGGGGCTATCTTCACCACTGAAGCGGTCCCACTTAAGCAACCAGTCGCGCGCATCCGACAGAGCAGGGTCGCCGAACTTGAGATTGGCGAGAGCCGGCAGTATCTCATCGGCCGGGATGCTCTTGCTATCTCCCTGAATGGTTTGGTAAGTGGCTACCGTATGCGGCGCGAACTGCTTCACCAACTCATCAATCCGCTGGCTGCGATAACCATAGACCCATTTGTTGAACTTGCTGCCGAAGTGGGCATTGACGTTCGGCCCGAGCTTCTTGTCCAGTTTAGCGAAATAATCCGGCGGGGCAACCTCCTGGTTGGCGGCCACGATGTAATTACGTGCCGGGTTGTAGAGACGCGGCATCAGATCGTAGGGTATGTAGCCCTTCCACTCGTATGCGTCGGTCCAGCCCGGTGTAGGCAGTTGGCCGGTATGGTTTTTGACGCGGACGGGTATTCTGCCCGGCATCTGGTAGCCGATGTTGCCCTGTCGATCGGCATAGATCACACTCTGCGAGGGGGTATCCCAGTATTGGAGCGCAGCGCGGAAATCGTTCCAGTTCTTTGCCTTGTTCAGGCCGATGACGGCCAAGGCGATAGTCCCCGGCTCCAGCGCCGTCCAGCGCAGGGCCAACGGGTCTTTGTTGTTGTAGCCCGACACCTCGCCACTTTTTGGATCGTAGGGATGGTCGTTGATGATGGGTCCCAGGTGAGTCTGTCTGATCTTGAGGGCGATAGATGGTTTGCCGTTGCCGAAGGAGATGGTTTCATCGCGGACGGCCATATCGCGCCACTGGCCGTTCCACTCGTATTGGAGCGGATTGGCCGGGTTAACCTTGATCTGGTACTGATCATTCACATCGGGATAGACGTTTGTGGTTCCCCATGCGATATCATTGTTGTGCCCGACCACCACGCCGGGGCTGGAGGCAAAGGAGAAGCCAGTGACGTCAAAGGGCCGGCCCGAGCCGTCGTCCGGACAATGCAGCGCAATCTGATACCAGATGGAGGGCTGCTGGATGCCCAGATGGGGATCATTGGCCAACAGCGGCTTGCCACCCTGCGTCAAGCCGCCGGTGGTCACCCAACTGTTGCTGCCGGTTCCCTCCGTCTGTCCCCTGATCAGCGAAAGGTCGGCTGCCGGTTCGACCATATTTGATGTTACAGAGAGGGGGGCGTGACGAACCAATCTCCGATCGGTTGAAGAGTCGTCTTTGCTCTGGTTGCCTGCGTATACCACATGGTTTGCGCCATGTTTGTCTGTATTCAAACTGGTTGTGAAAGTTTTTTTGATGTCTTCGTCCGACAAAATGGTGGATTTCCTGCCGAGCGGCCAAGCCGGAACTAGCCACTGCTCCGACATTTCCGCGCCGAGCCGATCGTAGAGTTTGCTGCGGACGAGTTCCAGGTCGCGGGAGAGGCCGAGATCCCAGGCCATAAGCTTGGAGAAGACCAGCGAATCAAGGGGCGTCCAAGGCTCCACCTTGAACGTAACGCCGGTCAGCCCGAGTATGGAGTAGTTAACCGAAAGCTGCCGGGGCCTGCGGTCGGAAATATAGGCATTGACCCCTTTGGCGAAGGCTTCCAGTATGGCGCGCTGGTCGGGCGCGTAGCTGCTGTACTCTTGTTCGGCTACCCTGTAAAGGCCCAGTGAGCGCAGGTAGATATCCGATTTGACTAGGGCGGCCTTCTTGCCGGTCAGTTCTTCGATGCGGCCGCCGCAGGTCTTTCGGAAGAACTCCATCTGCCACCAGCGGTCCTGGGCCTGAATGTAACCTTGCGCGAAGAACAGATCGATTATGTTCTTGGCGTAGATGTGCGGTATCCCGTAAGAATCGCGGATCACTTCCACGCGCTCCTTCAGCCCCTGCGCTTTCAATTCGCTGTCCACTTGCGGCAGAGGACTTCTGGTGATTGAGAAATAGTATGCATAGCCGCCGCCACAGATAAGGACGATCAGCACAAACAGAACGATCAGTATGATTTTAAAAGCTTTACCGGATTTTCCCCTTGCCATCATTTCTCCTCCTTAAAACGAACCGGATGATCGAATGGATACCATGCAACTTCGTTAATTCAAACGATTTAACGACTTCAATCACAAACCCACAACCTGGTGTAAAAGAAAAGCAATAAAATACCCCATTCTCTCTGGAGACACGGGGCCTATGATCAATGCCACCATATGCAACCTCATAGGGTAAATGGTACTGACGGTAAAGGTTATCTGGAATTTAGATATCAATCTCACATATTTTCCGGATTTGTCAAGATTTTCCGGGAAACAGCATCTGCATCTTTCGAATAAGCGTCATTCTGCAACTCCGCTGCAGAATGACGCTTATTCGAAGTCTTGCAGTTCAGTTTAATCAAGCCCGTCAACACTTTCAGGAAGCTGTTCGCAAATCACCGCACTCACCTTTTGGAAAGAACAGTAGGCTCTATTTCTGGTCGAAATCAAGCATTTTTTCAAGAACGACGTTTTGTTACGTATAGCAGGAAGTATGCAATAACCGGATGAACCGAAAAAATTACCCTCCATCGTTTCAAACCCTCTAAACTCCCTGGCACTGAAGGGCCGTTCTACGCGATAATTATATGGGTATCACGTGAGATTGACGTTAACAATGCTCCGTGTGTAAAATTTCATTTGATTCTTCACAAAGTTAGCCGGAAATAATTCCAAAAGCGGTAAAACAGCGGTAAAAATTAATGTCAAAGAAAAAGGGGCTGCGAAAAAACTTCGCAACCCCTTGATTCTTATGGTGGGCCAGGACAGAATTGAACTGTCGACACACGGATTTTCAGTCCGTTGCTCTACCGACTGAGCTACCGGCCCTCTTGATAAGCGCTTCTCTATATTGCGGCAGTCCTCTATAAAATCTGGACTTGTTTGTCAAGCCGTTTTTCGCGGCGCTTCGATGATTTTAAAATTAGCAAGCGGTGTATGTTTCATTTTAGTTGTCTTCATTGGTTGAAGAAGGTTCGGAAAGCGGGGGTTCCGAAAGGGAGGGGAGGGAAGGGGATGGCGTTGCTGTGGCTTTATCGACACAAACTACGATAGTCATGGCTATCTTATCATGCCAGCCCTGTTTCTTGCGGTCAAAGGCGATCCATAAAAAGCCAATCGAGAAAAACAGTCCCGAAATCAGATAGCCTGCCCAGCGCAGAAATGCTGTCCCGGTGGTTACTGGTTCGCCCGATGCGGCAATGACGCGGAGGCGAAAAAGCATTTTCCCCGGAGTTTGTCCGCTGATTCCGTGAAACCAGGTGAAGTAGGTCATGTCAATGAGGAGTGAAAGAAAAACACACAGAAACGAAAGTGCGCCTGCCCCGCGTGCTAACTCTTCAGGGGGAGACTGGAGGAGTTTCATGATGTCGCTTCCCAGGCCGACGGCAAAAAGGGCGATAAGTGAAACATTTAGCGAGATCGCATATACAATGGCCTTGTCGATCATAAATGCCAGAAGTCGTCTCCAGAAACCTGCGTAGTGGATATTTGTCATAATTAACCTCAAATGTATTTAAGCTCATACTGGATAACGGCAAGGGCGGCAAGCGAAGCCGTCTCGACCCGAAGCACCCGTTTTCCCAAACTTACGGAGATAAAGCCGGCGCGCCGCGCCAAGTCGATTTCCTCTACGCTGAATCCCCCTTCCGGGCCGATTGCAAGCATAATCTTCTTTATGGGGATGCTGTAGTCATTACTGGAGATTAATCGTTGTTTTGTAAAAACATCGCGGAGAGAAACCTCTGTCTCCTCTTCCCAAGGGATCAATCTCAATCCGTCCGGCGAAAGAGTCGAAAGCATGTTGTTAAACGTCATAATATCAGTTACTTCAGGAATATCGGCCCGACCCGATTGGCGACAGGCCTCGACGGCTATCTTTCGCCACCGCTCCAGCTTATGAACACTAATCTTCTCTTTATGGTCATTAATTTTTGCGCGTCGTGAAGATTTAGACGAATCAAGGCGCGGTATGGAGCGGGCGGATAGAAAAGGGATAATCCGATTTGCCCCCAATTCCGTTGCATGGCGGATTATTCCCTCCATTTTCTCGGCTTTTGGGATCGCCTGACACAGGGTTACCGCAATATCAGAAACGGGAAGCTCCCGTTTTTCCAGTATCTCCAGTTCAACGCCGTCTTCTGTGTAACTTTTGATGACGGTTTCGTACTCGGCGCCAGCTCCATTGAAAACAGTCAAACGACTGCCTTCCTTCATTCTCAAGACAGAGCCGAGGTAGTGCGCTTGATCGGAGGTAGTCCGGCAAACGTCTCCCCGCTGGAGAAAGATGGGAAGATAGAGGCGGGTGGCGGTCATGCGTGAGGATTTCCTTTCCTCAGCGTAAAACACAGCCATTCCTTCTCCGTGAGGAGTTGGTGAACGGGGAAGGCGGCAGCGGGGAAATGCTCCTCTATATCCTTTTTGTCCTGCTCGATAATTCCCGAAATAACCAGATATCCATTCTGATTAAGCAGGCGCTGCAGGTGCGGGCGGAGCTTGATCAGCGTCTTTGCCGTTATGTTGGCGACGATCAGTTCAAATGTTTCCTCAAGGGCAGCGATCTCGCAGTGCCGTACCTCGACATGCTTTTCCACATTATTGATCATTACGTTTTCGATGGCGATTTCTACGGCCTTTTTGTCGGTGTCCACGCACAGCACATTCGCTTCATTAAGTTTTGCGGCGGCGATGCCGAGGATGCCCGTTC
Organism: Syntrophales bacterium; assembly: GCA_023229765.1. Classification (NCBI taxonomy): domain Bacteria; kingdom Pseudomonadati; phylum Thermodesulfobacteriota; class Syntrophia; order Syntrophales; species Syntrophales bacterium. Next base: position 64,334 of record JALNYO010000005.1, read on the forward strand.
CCGTTCCGACGTCGAGAACCCGCCATTTATCGATCGACCTTTCGTGCAGCAGGATATTTTCGAGCGCCTCGAGACACATCCGTGTGGAGGGATGCTGCCCGGTTCCGAAGGCCATTCCCGGGTCTATATCGATGACAACATCCCCGCCCGCCGGCGAATATCTCTCCCATGTCGGCTTGATGACGATATTCTTGGTTACTCTAAGCGGTTTGAAGTATTTTTTCCATGCTTCGCCCCAGTCCGGATCATGGATGGTTTCTGTTTTCATTGTCGGTTTTTCCAGCTCCGGGAAGATCTCGGCCAGACTGTCCATGTAAGTCTGTAAAGACGCAACACGTTGCTGGAGACGAATATCGCAGGGTAAAAACACCTTTAAAATCTCGGGAGAAGCTGATTCAGGCAAGCCGTTTTGTGGTTGTGCCTCGTATTCCTGAAATGCCCCTTCAGCGCCAATTTCCGCAACAAAGTTGTTCAGGGCATCGATCATTTCCAGCGGCGAGTAAATCTCTATTTTCAGCCAGTCCGCCTTGTTGGCCGCCGAGTTTTCATGTTTTTTAGGCATGACGCTTGTACCCCTTTCGTATAAATAAGTTAAAATTAAATCAGCGGCTGTTGACGGTTTTGTAAAATGTTGCCAACGCCTAACGCGGATGCATCTATAACTTTTTGATAAATATATTTCAAGTTTATTGAATTTTGACAATATTTGTGATAGTCCCGCTGCGTACTTGGAGTTAGCTGAAAAAAAGTTTCTTGCCGCAGGATATGATTCAGAACGTTGCTCGCGAGCTATTTGAATCGGTTTTTATATTTAGAAACTCTTGATTAATATCCGTGCCGGACGCGGGAAGGGAAAGGTGAACTCAAACGCAGACTGAGCGGAGTAGAGATGGAGGTAAGAGATAGATGACGGAAACAGTGCTTTTCAAGGCGGCTCTGGCCGCATATCTGGCCTCTGCCTTCGTTTATGGGGGGTCTCTTCTGAAAAGAAGGGTTCTGACCGCGCGTTTCGGCGCGGGCCTGATGCTTGTCGCCTTGGGCATCCATACCTTTTATTATCTTTTTCGCTGGATTGGGGAGGCGGACATTCCCTCGGTTGATGTTTACGATACCCTCTCCTTCTTTGCCTGGGCAATGGCTGCTTCTTATCTTGCAATGCAGTTGAGAACCAAAACCCGCGTGCTGGGGGCATTCGTCGCGCCGGTCATCTCGGTCCTCATGATTGTTGCTTCCATCGATCTGGGGGGAAGCGTCGTCGGTTCGTCAGCCCTGAAAGGAACCCTGGTGATCATCCACGTGATGCTCTCTGTTGCCGGCGAAGCCCTGTTCGCAGTTGCGTCGCTCGCAGGCATTATGTATCTGATCCAGGATCGCCTCCTCAGAAAGAAACGGGACAGAAGCCTGATTCATCTTTTTCCATCACTCCACGATCTCGACCGGATCAATTATATTTGCCTCTTCTGGGGTTTTTCGCTGCTGACTCTGGGAATTCTGGCAGGTTCCTTCTGGGCGCGCATTGCCTGGGGAAGTCACTGGCAGTGGGACCCCAAACAGGTGTGGACGCTTCTTGCCTGGGGCTTTTACGCCTTTTTGCTTCATCAGAGGCTGGCCATTGGCTGGCAGGGACGCAAGGCTGCCCGCTGGTCGCTTGTGGTGTTTTTCGCTTTGTTATTGATGTTCGTTCTGGAAAGTTTTCTTTTCCGTTCGGCGCATACCTTTATGTGAACCTATGAAACTTATCCTTGTCGGCATGAATTATAAAACAGCGCCCGTCGAGCTCCGCGAACGACTCCAGAACTACTGCTCGGATCAGGACGTCGCCCTTCCAGATTTAATGATGAACCCCGAGATAAAAGAGGCGATCTGCCTTGCAACCTGCAACCGGATTGAGGTGATCGCCCGTCTCGGCGATACGGCGCGGGGCGAGGATTTTCTGAAGAATTTCATGTGCAGACAGGGAAATTTTGATATCAAGGAAACGGAAAAATATCTTTACATTTACAGGGATATCGATGCAGTGCTGCACCTCTTTCGGGTTGCATCCAGCCTTGATTCAATGGTTATGGGGGAGCCGCAGATACTTGGGCAGATAAAGGATGCCTATCGGATGGCCGTTGATCGCCATGCCACCGGCGTTCTGCTCAACCGCCTTACCCACCATGCCTTTCAGGTGGCAAAGAGGGTAAGAAGCGAGACGGAAATTGCCGGCAATGCCGTCTCGGTAAGTTATGCCGCCGTGGAACTGGCGAAAAAGATATTTGGCAGCCTCAAGGGAAAGTCGGCGCTGCTGATAGGCGCAGGCGAGATGTCGGAACTTGCCGCCCGCCACCTCATTCGTCAAGGCGTCGGCAACATCTTCATCGCTAACAGAACTATCGCGAGGGCGCAGCAAATGGCGGAGGAATTTCATGGCGTCGCCGTTTCTTTTGATGAATTCCCCTCGTTTCTGCCGGAGGTGGATATCGTTATCGCTTCAACCGGCGCCCCGGGCTATATCCTCACCGCCCCGATGGTTGCCGCTGCATTAAAGAAGCATAAACATAAGCAGCATATGCTGTTTTTGATAGATATCGCCGTTCCGAGGGACATAGAGCCCGAAGTAGGAGAACTTGATAACGTTTATTTGTACAATATAGACCATCTTCAGGATGTCGTTGATGCGAACAGGGCAATGCGCAGGGGAGAAGCCCTGCGGGCGGAGGAACTCATTGCCGAAGAGGTGGCGGGATTTGAAAAATGGTTTAATTCGCTGGCCGCCGTGCCGGCGATCGTGAGACTGCGTGAAAAGACGGACAGTATCGTGCAGGGAGAGCTGGACAGATTTTCTGCGTGGCTTGGAGGACTTAAGGAAGAGGACCGCGCCCATGTCGAATGGCTGGTATCCTCGGTTGTTAATAAGATACTCCACGACCCTATAACCGTCTTGAAGGAGGAAAGCAGTGAAGGGGAAGAGCTGCCCGATATGGCGGCTATTCGCCGACTTTTCAAGCTTTGACGCTTGTTTAAATTTATCTAACTTTGCAGTTAAAGGTTCAGGAGGCCGTTATTTTAAACAAATTCATCATTGGAACGAGAGGCAGCGCCCTGGCGCTTACCCAGTCAGGAATGATCGCCGATCTCATCCGGGGGAGGCATCCTGGCCTTGAGGTCGAGCTTCAGATAATTCGGACCAAGGGGGACATCATGCAGAACGTTGCCCTGTCCGTGATTGGCGGCAAAGGGGTCTTTATCAAGGAGATCGAAGAGGCTCTGCTCAGGAACGATGTCGATCTGGCCGTCCACAGCATGAAGGACGTCCCGGCAGAACTCCCGGACAAACTGGAAATTGCCGTAACGCCTCTGAGGGAGGATCCCCGCGACGTTCTGATCTCGAAAGGAGGCCGTAAGCTTGAAGAAATGCCTCCGGGTGCGAAAATAGGGACCGGTTCGCTTAGGCGCGAGCTGCAATTGAAAAACCGTTTCCCCGGTTTTGAGATTGTGCCGATGCGGGGCAACCTCGATACGAGAATAAGGAAGCTGGACACGGAAAATTTGAGCGGCGTTATCCTTGCCGCGGCGGGGATCGCGAGGATGGGATGGAGTTCCCGCGTTTCTCAATTTATTCCGGTGGATATGTTGCTGCCTGCCGTAGGGCAGGGGGTGCTGGGGTTGGAAACGAGACGGGGTGATGACCGCAGCCTGAGTGTTATTGAATTTTTGAATGATCCCGTCACTTTTGTAGAAGTAGGAGCGGAACGGGCATTTCTGGAGCGACTCGGCGGCGGTTGCCAGCTTCCTATTGCCGGGTTCGCGAAAAAAACCGGTGAAAAGATCGTCATTGAGGGCATGGTGGGGAGTCTCGACGGGAAGGTCGTGATCCGCGAGCGCGCCGAGGGGGAAGCCGGCGATTACCGAGAGCTCGGCAGTGGGTTAGCGGAAACCATCCTGCTGCGGGGAGGGGACGTGCTGCTTGCTGAAATTAATCAGGAAAACTTATCTTAAACTGATGCCCGGCTCATTTATCTGGGCAAACAGCGGGGAATCCGATGAACGGGATTGAGACAAAACCTCTGTCTGGCAGAGGAGTCGTTATCACCAGGCCGGAGAAGCAGTCGGGAGAGCTGACGAGATTGCTTTCAACCCAGGGGGCGAGGGTGATAAATTTTCCGGTCATCCAAATAGCGCCGCCCGCAGACTGGTCTATGCTGGATAGGGCGATTGAGAAGCTGGAATCTTATCGCTGGATTATTTTTACCAGCGCCAACGGGGTGGTTTTTTTCTTTGGGCGTCTGAGAGAGCAGGGGAAAGACATCCGGGAGCTCAAGGGCGTAAAGATCGCCGCTATCGGCCCGGCGACGGCAGCGGCAATCGAGGCTTTGGGAATAAAAGTCGATCTGATGCCGGATGAATTCGTTTCGGAGGGGGTGGTTAAAGCCTTTGCCGGGCGTGATTTGCAGGGATGCAGTGTTCTGCTGCCCCGCGCTCAGGAGGCGCGCGATGTTATCCCCGCAGGACTTGCCAAGCTGGGCGCAACCGTCGAGGTGGCAACTGTGTATCGAACGATTAGCACGGACAGGGATCCATCTGAACTGATTCGCCTTTTTGAGGATGGTGAAATTTCCGCCCTTATCTTTACAAGCGGTTCTACCGTTGTCAATTTTATGAAGATCATGGGAGTGGATTTTCATCTTCCGTCCCAGGTTAAGGTGGCGACTATCGGCCCGGTAACGGAGGCGGCGGCGGAAAAGGCTGGTTTACCCGTCCATATCCGTCAAAAGCGCGCCACTGTCCCGGAACTGGTTGACGCACTTACAGCCGCCTTTGCAGGCTGAGAGACAAAATTATTTTTTCCAACGAGCATAGTCATTTATTTTAATAGGGGAATATGAATGAAAGAAGCCTTGCCTCAGATAATTTTTATCGCGGCGCTTGTGTTTAATTTCATTACTTCGCTGATTGACAGCAACCGTAATTCCCGGGCAAGTTTCATTGCTACGGTTATTTTGCTGGCTCTAACTTATTGGGGAGGATTTTATGCGCCTCTCATTGATTTGCTGACTGCCCATCCTTAGTGCCTGTCCACAAATAACCTGAACATCTTGCATCTCATCTTTGGGCTATCTTTGGCTGTGGCTCAATCACAAAATCCTCAACGTAGCGCTGCTACGTCTGCGGTTTTGTTCAATCGCCGCAACCAAATCCAACCCAAATCTGAGCGCAATCTTGCCCAGGTTATTTGTTGACAGGCCCTTAGTTGCCAAAAAACACGCAGATAAATAATTCTTGACAAAAGAAACAGACTGTTGCTATAGGCATGGCAACATTACAGGGAGAGTATGATGTTAAACATAACGGCAGCAACCATTATTATCAGCATAATTATTATCGGGGAGGTCCCGGCTGGATAGTGGTTTGTTGTTTTGCATTTAAACCGTTGCCAGCCGAAAAGGTTGGCAACGGTTTTTTTTTGTGCGCTGGGCAGGGCGCGTCAAATCGGGAAAATCCTCAAAAAACCCCATGCCCGAAGCGGGCACAACGAATGATGAAAATCCCCCCTTGCCCCCCTTTGGCAAAGGGGGGATGGGGGGATTTTCATACAAACAGGAGGTCGAAAGTGAAGGTATCAGGAGCGCAAATTCTGTTCAAGGCATTAGAAATGGAGAAGGTTGAAGTAATCTTTGGCTATCCGGGGGGAGCGGTTATCGGCATCTATGACGAATTGTTCCGCCAAAAGGTACGGCACATCCTGGTACGGCACGAACAAGGCGCTATTCACGCCGCCGACGGTTACGCGCGGGCTTCAGGAAAGGTCGGCGTCTGTCTGGTGACTTCCGGTCCCGGCGCTACCAATACGGTTACCGGAATCGCCAACGCGCATAGCGATTCCATCCCTGTTGTTATCTTGACGGGGCAGGTGCCAACCGCCCTGATCGGCAGCGACGCTTTTCAAGAGGTTGATATAATGGGGATTACTCGCCCCTGCACCAAGCATAACTTTCTTGTGCGCGATGTCGCCGAACTGGGAAAGGTGGTGCGGGAGGCGTTTCATATTGCCCGTTCGGGCAGACCTGGCCCCGTGCTGGTTGATCTTCCCAAGGATGTCATGCAGGCGGAGATGGAAGAAGAGGATGTCTGTTTTCAGAGCGGCTACCTGTATGCCGAAGAGACGCTCGATGCCTCTGCAATAGACAAGGCCGCGGCAATGATCGCCGCCGCTCAGAATCCCCTTGTCTTTGCCGGGGGCGGGGTTTCAATGGGCAAGGCGTCCGGCGAGTTGCGGGAATTGGCAAGAATGATTGGCGCTCCGGTTGCTTCAACACTGATGGGGTTGGGCGCGTTTCCCGCATCAGATCCGCTTTGGCTGGGAATGGCGGGGATGCACGGGACCTATGCCGCAAATATGGCTTTTACCAATTGCGATCTTGTTATCGGAGTTGGCGTGCGTTTTGATGACCGGGTAACTTCCAATGTTGAAGCCTTTGCGCCCCGTGCCCAGATCATTCACATTGATATTGATCCCGTTTCCATTGATAAAATTGTCAGGACGAATCTCGCTATCGTTGCCGACGCAAAACAGGCGCTTTCTGCCCTTGTTGCCAGACTGAAAGAAAGAAATTATGTCCAGCCCGGCGCCATTAAGGATTGGCAGGAACAGGCTATGACCTGGAAAAGAGAACGCCCGCTGGGTTACAAGAACAATGGCGATGTCATCAAACCGCAGTTTGTTGTGGAAAAACTCTATGAGTTATCCCAAGGCAAAGCCGTCATCGCCACGGAAGTGGGGCAGAATCAGATGTGGGCGGCGCAGTTTTTTCAGTACAACGACCCGAACTGCTTCCTTACCTCGGGAGGATTGGGAACGATGGGCTTCGGCCTCCCTGCCGCCATCGGCGCGCAGGTGGCATGCCCGGACAGCCTGGTGATTGATGTCGCCGGCGATGGCAGCATCCAGATGAATATCCAGGAGCTGGGCACGGCGGTGCAGAATAAACTGCCGGTTAAGATAGCGATTCTTAACAATAGTTTCCTGGGGATGGTCCGCCAGTGGCAGGAGAAGTTCTATCAGAAACGCTATTCCCAGACTGTCCTCGATAACAATCCCGATTTTTTGAAAATTGCCGAGGCCTATGGCGCCAAGGGGCTGCGGGCGCGAACAGTGGCAGAGGTTGAAGATGTGATCAAAGAGGCCTTTGCCACGGAAGGGGTAGTAGTAATGGATTTTATCGTTGACAGGGAAGAGGGCGTTTATCCGTTGGTAAAGCCGGGGGCGCCGCTTACCGAAATGGATTTTGGCCCGATGGAGATAAAAGGAGCGGCAGTTGCCGAAAATGGGGATGACCCGTTTGCGCGTTCATTTAATTAAAGAAAGGATGTTAAAGCCATGGAAGTGCGAGAAAACGTAATATCTATTCTGGTCAACAACAAACCCGATGTCCTCGCAAGGATCTCGGGAACGCTCAGCGGCAGAGGGTTCAACATTGAAAGCATCTCCGCCAATGTTACGATGGACCCTGCGAGGACAAGAATCATCATCACCACAATCGGGGACAACGCGACGCTCACAAGGATACTCAAACAGATTGCCCGGCTGGTTGACATCATTGATGTAGCCGATTTGACGGGACGCAAAGCCGTCCGGCGCGAGCTGTTTCTGGTCAGGCTAAACTGGTCAAAGGAGGGAGAGAGAAAAAAGATTGAGGCGCTCGCGAAGGAAAAAAACTGGAAAATTCTCAGCGCTGACGAGCACAGATGCGTACTTGAAATTACCGGGGAAAACGGGGTTCTGCTGAAAGAGATAATGGCGCTCAAACAATTCGGGATGGAAGACTTTACCCGGACAGGCGTGGTGGCGATTGAATATGGTTTGTAGTGGAAAATGAATAGGCATGTCGATGGCGTTTGCGTTTGGCGCCGGGGGTATTACGGGTTTACGGGTGTGCGACAAATTTATGGGTAGAGCGGTTTTTCACCCCTCTTTAGCAAAGAGGGGTTGGGGGATATTTGCTGGAGAATAAATATCCCCTTGCTTTTATTATGAATCCCCCCTGCCCCCCTTTTCCAAAGGGGGGATAAGTTTCTGCAAGCATATGATACCCACATTTTTGTCGCAGACCCCGGGTTTACATTGGGATTGCAATCCGTCCCGATAGCTGATAAGTTCGGCCCGGTTTTAGGGATACGATACGGCTTGCTTTCTCACCGATGAAAAGATAACGAAGCAGAACGGGCGATACAGTTCTTTAATGAAGGGAGAATTACGATGCAATTTCCAGAATACCGACCGCGACGGCTTAGAAAAAACGACACTCTCCGACGGATGGTGCGGGAGACGCGCCTGTCGGTGGATAATCTCATCTACCCGCTTTTTGTTGTTCCCGGGAAAAAGGTGAAAAAACCGATCCCGTCGATGCCGGGGAATTTCCAGATGTCGGTGGACAACATCGTCAAGGAGGCGACAAGGCTGAAAGAGCTGGGGATTCCCGCGGTGATACTATTTGGGATACCTGATAAAAAGGACGACATTGCCTCACAGGCGCTGATCGACGGCGGGGTGGTCCAGATGGCGAGCCAGGAAATCAAGGCAAAGGTGCCAGATATCATTGTTATAACAGACGTCTGCGTTTGCGAATACACGAGCCACGGCCATTGCGGCATCATCGAAAAAGGGGAAGTGCACAACGACATGACGCTGGAGGTGCTCTCCGAAATGGCCGTTTCCCATGCAAAAGCCGGGGCCGACATGGTTGCCCCGTCGGCGATGATGGACGGGCAGGTGGGCGCGATCCGGGAGGGTCTTGATGAAGCAGGTTTTGAGTCCATCCCGATTATGGGTTATTCGGCCAAATTCGCCTCCTGTTTTTACGGTCCGTTCCGGGAGGCGGCCGAAAGTGCCCCCGCCTTCGGGGATCGCCGGGGCTACCAGATGGACCCGGCAAACGGGGACGAGGCGATTCGCGAAATCACCCTTGATGTAGAGGAAGGCGCTGACATAATTATGGTTAAGCCGGCTCTGCCCTATCTCGATCTGATCCGCCGGGCGAAAGAGGAATTCGATCTTCCCCTTGCCGCCTATAACGTAAGCGGCGAGTTTGCGATGATCAAGGCCGCGGCCAGTATGGGGTGGCTCGATGGCGAGCGGGCGATGATGGAATCCCTGACAGCAATCAAACGGGCCGGGGCTGATATGATAATCACCTATTTTGCCCCCGAAGCGGCGGTGATTTTAGGAAAATAAGAAGGAAGGTTTAGAAATTGGATTCACTTCATCACACTACGGAAAAAGATTCCTCGCTGATTCTGCCCAATACCTTGAGAATGGTTGCTTGGGAGATCACCCGCAGTTGCAACCTTTCCTGCAAACACTGCCGCGCTTCGGCAATGCAGGGTCCTTACCCCGGAGAACTAAGCACCGAAAAAGCGATGCAGGTGCTTGACGAGATTGCCGCCGTCGGCAAGCCGGTCATTATCCTTACTGGCGGAGAGCCGCTTTTGCGCAAAGATGTGTATGAACTTGCCGCTTACGGCGATTCCCAAGGGCTGCGGATGGTGCTTGCGACCAACGGCACGCTGATGAGCGATGAAATTGTTCATAAATTGATCGATTCCGGGATAAAACGGGTAAGCGTCAGCATCGATGGCCCCGATCCTGAAAGTCACGATCAATTCCGGGGTGTTCCGGGGGCGTTTGCCGGGACGATGCAGGGCATTGCGGCGATGAAGCGGGCCGGACTGGAGTTCCAGATCAATACGACGATCACAAAGGGCAACCTCTCCCAGATTCAAAGCCTGCATGATCTTGCCCATAGCGTCGGCGCAGTGGCCCACCACATCTTTCTGCTTGTGCCGACGGGACGGGGCAAGGAGATGGCCGATCAGGAGATCAAGCCCTTGCAATATGAAGAGACGCTGGACTGGTTTTTCGATACGGGCCTGACCTGCAGCATGCAATTGAAGGCTACCTGCGCCCCCCATTACTATCGGATCTTCCACCAGAGGCAAAAGGAGCTCAAAAACGCAACAGGGGAAATGGCCACGCAGCGCACTAAAGACGTCCGGACGCTGCACTCGATGACCCGCGGCTGCATGGGGGGAAGTTCCTTCTGTTTTATTTCCCATACCGGTCAGGTTCAGCCGTGCGGATACCTCGAGCTTGACTGCGGTCAGTTAAAGGAGAACAGCTTTGTCGATATCTGGGGGAAATCACCAATTTTCAATGATTTGAGGGATTTAGGCCGCTACAAAGGCAAATGCGGCCGCTGTGAATTTTTGAAGGTATGCGGCGGGTGCCGGGCGCGCGCCTACGAGGAGACCGGCGATTATCTCGCCGCCGAGCCTTATTGCATCTACGAGCCAAAGCGGGGTTGAACGCCGCTGAGTTTTCCGAAGCTTACAGTTTAAAACATTTAATTCTGCTATCAACGAAACTATCCGCAACCACGCGGTTTCCGGGGGGGCTTGCTGTTCATAAAATGGTGGAAATAGAAAAACAAAAAACCCGTCCCCGCTTTGTCATCGTGGACGGCAGCAATTACCTTTTTCGCGCCTTCTACGCAATCCGTGAACTCTCCAACTCCAAGGGTTTTCCGACCAACGCAATTTACGGCTTTACCAATATGCTGATGAAGCTGCTCCGGGAGCTTGATCCTGACTACATCGCGATCGCCTTCGACGTAAAGGGGCCGACTTTTCGCCATGAAGCCTATGAAGGGTATAAGGCAACGCGGCGGGCTACTCCGGACGCCCTGATCCCGCAGATTCCCGTTGTCAAGGATGTCATTCGCTCTTTTTCCATCCCGATCATCGAAAAGCAGGGACTGGAGGCCGATGACATAATCGGCACCGTTGCCGTGCTTGCGGCAGGGCAGGGGATGGAGGTGATTATCGCCTCCGGCGACAAGGATATGATGCAGCTTGTTTCACCAGACATTGTCATGTTTGATGCGATGAAGGATAAAACCTACGACATTGCGGCGGTAAAGGAGCGCTTCGGCGTTGAGCCTGCGCAGGTTGCAGATGTTCTGGGGGTGATGGGAGATACCTCCGACAACATCCCCGGGGTTCCAGGCATCGGGCCGAAGGGAGCAGCGCGGCTGATCGAACAGTTTGGCAGTGTTGCGGAGATCATTGCTGCCCCGGAACGCATTCATAATGAAAAAACGCGAAAGGCGATGCTGCAATACGCAGCTCAGGCGACTATGAGTCGCGATCTTGCGCTGATCAGGACCGACGCAAAATTCGACTTCGATATCGCTCAGTGCCGCCGCAATGAGCCTGATCGCGACCGGCTGAGGGATTACTTTCGGGAGTTCGAGTTCTCATCACTTTTGAATGAACTTAAACTTCACGAGGGGAAAAAGGCTGTAAAATACAGAGTTTGCGATAGTCGCGAGGATATCTCCGCTCTTACAGAGATGCTTAGTGAGGTTAAAGAATTTTCCTTTGAGCTTTTGCTTTCTTCAGTGGAGGCGATGAGGGCCTCTGTGATGGGAATGGCCGTTTCTTCCAGCAGGGGGGAAGGGTTCTACATTCCCCTAGCCAGCGATGATGGAGCTCCTTTGCTTTTTGCTGAGGATGTTTTTTCCGGACTGGCCCCTTTTCTTGCTAATCCTTCTCTACTCAAGCATGGCCACGACCTGAAAACGGCGCTTATTGTGCTGGCCCGCTCCGGCGTTTTTATGAAAGGTCTCGGCTGTGACACGATGGTTGCCTCTTATCTGGTGAATCAGGCGCGACACGGATTCGAACTTGCCGACGTAGTTTTTGAAAATCTTGGCAGTCAGGTTCCCTCGCAAAAAGATCTTTTGGGGAGCGGCGCGAAGGCTGCTTCGTTTTCCTCCGTTCCGGTGGAAAAGGCGGCGGCCTATGCGGTAGAACGCGCGGATGTTTTATTGCCGCTTGTTGAAGACTTGTATGCAAAGCTTGACTACATGGGGATGAAGGGGCTCCTGGAGGACGTGGAGATGCCGCTTGTCCGTGTTCTTTCAGCAATGGAGAGCCGCGGGGTTCTTCTTGACGCCAGCCTTTTGCGAGAGATGTCTGGCGAAATAGCGCAACTGCTCCAGCTTTCGGAGGAGAAAATCCATATCCTGGCCGGGGAAGCTTTCAACATCAACTCCCCTAAGCAGTTGCAGCATATCCTTTTCGACAAACTGGGGCTTCCCCACGGACGCAAGACCAAGGAGGGGTACTCCACCGATGTCGATGTGCTGAGCTATCTGGCCCTCAGTCACGAGCTGCCCGCGGAGATAATCTCCTACCGCGGGATGATGAAGCTCAAATCAACCTATATCGATGCGCTGCCCGCGCTTGTGAATCCCCGAACGGGGAGGGTGCATACGACCTACAACCAGACGGCGACGGCGACAGGAAGGCTCTCCAGCAGCAACCCCAATCTGCAGAACATTCCAATCCGAACCACGGAAGGGAAAAGAATCCGGCAGGCCTTCATTGCCCCGCTCGGATGGGAGATCGTTTCGGCTGACTACTCGCAGATCGAGTTGCGGGTACTTGCCCATCTCTCCGGCGATGCGGCGCTGCGGGACGCCTTTGCCTCCGGCGAGGACATTCACAGCCGTACCGCGGCCGACATTTTCGGGGTCTTTCCGGAAATGGTCAGCCCCGACATGCGCCGGCAGGCGAAGGTGATCAACTTCGGGGTGCTCTACGGGATGAGCGCCTTTGGGCTTGCCAAGGAACTGGGCGTGTCTCAGAAACTGGCCCAGGCTTACATAGACAGCTATTTTCAGAGATACAGCGGGGTTCGCTCGTATCTTGACGGCATCCTGGACGGGGCGATGCGCGACGGCTATGTGACGACGCTTCTTCAGAGAAGGCGCTATCTGCCGGAGATTGCCAGCCCCCATGCCCAGATTCGTCAGTTTGCCGAGCGGACGGCAATCAACGCGCCGATTCAGGGAACCGCGGCGGATCTGATCAAGATTGCGATGGTGAAAATCCACCAACGCCTTCAGGAAGAAAAATTCTCTGCGGTGATGATCATGCAGGTGCACGACGAGCTGGTCTTCGAGGCGCCTGTTGCCGAACGCGAAGCGCTGGCGGAGCTGGTGCGCAAGGAGATGGAAGGCGCGATGGAACTATCCGTGCCCTTGAAGGTGGAGATCGCCGCCGGGAAAAACTGGGACGAGGCGCATACATAATTATTTCAATATAGTTTAATATATTGTCATAACTTCGTTTTTAACGATAAGTCGAAAATTTATGTTAGCCCGAAAATGACCGGCTGTCGGTGTTTCAGACTATCCCTTATAATCACCTGGTTTGATGTTATCTCCATATTTCGCCTGTGCAGCCGCGATCTTCTTTTTTGCCTCCTCCCAGTAGGTGAAAATATCTCCAGGCGTGCCGGGGTCGATTTTTTTGAAGAAAGCCGCGGTGCGATTCAGTTTTTCGATCCAGTTGGCGCAGCGGAAGGTGAAAAGATAGATGTAATCATTTTCCGAGAAATCCTCATTCAGGAGTTCCCGGAATAGCTTCTGCAGATCCTTGTAAAGCGGAATTTTTCCGGTCGGGGTATCCCAGGCCTCGTATTCTCCGTGGATTCGCCCCTCGGCCCAGTGGAGCCAAACCTTTTTGGCAAGTTTACTGGTTACGAATTTTCCGTTCGGGTCTCTCATGAAATAGTTGGTGCTGAAAATTCGCGGTTGCTGTTTGATGCCTTTGATAAAATTGATGTTATTGGTTGTGTATTCGCCGACCGGGTAGGAGACAAAATCCAGATTAGCCATCGGCGATGGGGAACGGACGCCTTCCTTGCCGAGCGTGGCGCTGGTCGTTTCCGACTCCAGTGTGCAGGCCTTCAACAGGATCCCGTCTTTCCAGGACGGCGATTCTTCAACCGGCACGGTTGTGTCGCTGTCGCGTCCGCCGTAGAGAATGCCCTGAACCTTTACCCCTTCCTTGTTTTCGAACCCCTCTTTATCGAAATTTTGCAGATAGTCGAGGCGGATCGTGTAGCGGCCGTTGGAATGGGCCAGCGGAATCTCGTTGCCCTTGGCATCCTTGTTCCCCTTCTTCCAAAAACCGCTGTGATTGCTGCCGCTGTCCGGAGTTTCCATCCCGCAGCCCAGCCAGTAGGGTTTATTGTCGGGGCCGATCAGAATATTGGAGAAGATTGTTTCCTGGTCTTTCATCAGGTTGGCGAAGATGACCGGGTCGTCGCTGGTGTTTACATCCTGGATTATGCCGAATATCCCCTGTTCCATGTTGACGCCGCGGAATTCGCCATTGATATTGCGAAAATAGGCAATGTCGTCGCCGACGATCTTTTCGCCGGGGATCATCGCGGTCGAGGTCTTGCCGCACGCGGAGGGGTAAGCGCCGGCAAAATAGGTTTTACGGTCTTTATCGCCGTTGAGGATCGACATCAGAAACATGTGTTCGCAGAGCCAGCCTTCTTTCCCGGATTTGTTTATCGCCAGCCTCATCGAATGCTTTTTCAGACCGATTGAATTCCCGGCGTACTGATTGTTCATCGAATAGACGATATTGTTCTGGGTATCCATGTAGATACGTCTTTTATCGACATTTACCGTGCAGCCCCTCTCGTCGAGCTGCCCCGCGGAGTGGACAAAACCGAAGAAATCGTTCTTATCCGCTTCTTTCATATGGGAAAAATGGTTGTAACCGGGGCGGTAGAGGATGGTTTCGGAATGGGCTACGTAAAAAGAATCGGTTATCTGGATGCAGGGGACGCTGAAGACGCTCTCCGCCGGGCCCTCGCAGAAGAACTGAACAAGCGCGTCCTTGCCTGCCATGATGTTTTTTGAGATTTCCATGATCTCTTTGTGGCCTTCGTCGAAGGAGAGCGAGTTTAGAGCCTTCATCCGCTCCATGTTTTCGGGGCGCACCAGGTAGCGGGTGTTTACCTTGTCGCGGCCCTGATCGTTATAGCCATCCCAGTGAATTGTCTGGTTTTTCAGGTAGATGTTTTTTTCTTCGCCCTTCTTTATCGAAGTTTCGCGGATAAAAATCCGGTCTGCCTCGCCGTCGTCGCAGACGTAAAGGGACTTCGGATTGCAGTGTTCAGCGAATTCTCCTATGAAAGCCATTACCTTCTCATTGTTTAGGGCTTTTAGCTTTCCGAAGCTTTTTTCGCTCATAATATTTTTCAACAAATCTTCATACTTTGGCATGTCCGCTCCTTTTTGTTTAATTTTTAACCGCTTCCGCTGATCCAAAAGAGCAAAAACGGGACTGCCTGTTTGCCGACGACAAACAGTCTGTTTCGTTATTTAGGATGGATAACTTGCAGCACTCTAATATTTTTTGGCAATCTGTCAAGTTTTTTCAGTGCTGTCGTAATTTAATTAAACATAACGAGGCGGTACAAGGCCTTCACCCGTCAGGATGCTGTTTTGGCAGCTTTTTCTCTTTTGTCATCAGATAGATCAGTCCCGCCAATAACTGACAGAAGAAACAAAAATAGAGGGAAACGCTAAAAGCCGCCTGGCTGAAAGAGGCGGTTGGGTAGATTATTTGCATAATGAATCCGATCATCTGGAGGAAAAAGGCTGGCCCGGTCATCGTGAAAAAATTTATGCCGGTCAGGGCGGCGCCCGTCATCGTGGCGGGAAAAAGCTCCTTAATCTGGGTGTACATCAGTTGCCCGCTGGCGGTGAAGAAGCCGAAGAAGAAGAAAATAAGTCCGGTCGCAGCCGCAGGGGCGCCAGTGCGCACCTGGCTGAGCAGCAGGGTTGTGGCCGCCAGCAGGAAAAGCCCTGAAACAACGAGCCATTTGCGGGTGTGCAACAAGCGGTCGGAAATGATTCCCCAAAAAGGGAGCCCAGCCAGGGTGCCGATGTTCATAGCGAGGATGATGTTTCCTGACTGGAAGGTGCTGTATTTCAAAACTACAAGCAGAAGGGGTCCTGCCCAAAGGGCTTGAAGCGCGGCAAAGGTTCCGTAGCGGATAAAGGAGCCGATCGAGATAAACCAGTAGTCTTTGGAGCGTAGAAGATGTAAGACGCTGGAAAAGGGAGAGGGAGCATCCGGTGAGGAGTTAGCCCCGTGGACATTGCTGCCGGCAGGCGGCTTATCCTGAAGAATCACATATAGGGCGATTGTCAAAAGGGCGTTGAAAGCGGCGATTGCCATAAAGCTTTGTCTCCACCCATAGCTTTCCGCCATCATGGCCAGCGGGGTTGCGGACATCATGTTGCCGAGCGTTCCTGTGGCGGTCAGTATCCCCGCAAGCGAGGCAAAAATCAGCGGCGGGAACCAGTCAGAAAGCAGTTTCAGGCTCCCCATAAAGGCGCAGGACATGCCGATGCCGAGCAGAATACGCCCCGCAAGGGCGGACATAAGACCCTGCGATAAGGAAAAGACAATTGCGCCGATGACGCCGATGACGGAAAAAAACGTCATGAGTTTTCGTGGTCCTGTCTTGTCGATAAGCAGCATGATCGGTATCTGCGTCAGGGCAAAGGCATAGAAAAAAGCCGCCGAGATCAGGCCTATCTCGTTGCTGTCCAGCGATAAATCAGCGATAAGCGAGGGGGCGAGAACGGCGTTGGATGTCCGGTAAAGTTGTGAAAGGAAAAAGTTCAGCGCTCCGACGGCAAAAATAAACCAGCGGCGGAGTTGTAGAGGCTCACTAAACGAGAGGGATGAATCATTCATGGCGGCGCGCCGTCAAAAGAGGCAAAATTAAATATTCCATCATAGCGAAGTTCCGATAAGGTAAAGAAGACTGGAAGTCAAGAAAATATAATGATTATGACTAAAAAAGAAGGTAATTTAAAGGCGATTCTGCTGGTTTATCCGCCGCTGGCGAAGGCGTCCGAACCTCCGGGCGGACCGGCGCGCCTTGTCGGGGCGCTGGGCCGCAGCGGCATATCCTGTCGGGTATGGGATGCAAACATCGAGGGGCAGACAGCCCTGCTGAAGGCGACAGCCAGCGAAGAAAGCAGCTCCAATAAGTCATGGATATTGAAGGGGCTGGCTGGTAAGGATGAAAATATCGGTGCAGTCAATTTTTTGCCAGGCGACGCCAAAAAAGGAGATAACAATAAGGTCTGGCTAAGACGGGCGGCTCGCCATGTAAAGGAAAATATCGAATTTCTGCGGTCAGCAGGGGGCTATCTTAATAGTGATCGTTACCGTAGGGCTGTTCTGGATCTCAATTGCCTGCTTGCCGCCGCAGGCAGGCCGTTCGGTGTGCGGATGACTCTTGCCGATTACCAGGACGAGCGGCTTTCGCCAGTCAGGAGCGCCGATCTTCTCCAAGCGGCGAAAGAACCGCAGCGAAACCCCTTTTATGAGTGGTTCAGTAACCGACTGCCGCTAATACTTATGGAAAGGGATTTTGCTTATGCGGGTTTTTCACTTAATTATCTCAGTCAGGCGCTGACAACCTTCTCAATGATCGGGTTTTTGCGTCGGAAATATCCGCAGATTCGGATAGTTGTCGGCGGCGGATTGATAACCTCCTGGATGCGGCGCCCCAACTGGATCAACCCTTTTGCCGGAGTGATTGACGATTTGGTTGCCGGACCCGGGGAGGTTCCGCTGCTGTCCATGCTCGGTGGCGCAACTACCGGCAATTTCTCACTGCCCGATTTCGACGATTTTCCCCTGGCCGATTATTTCGCGCCCGGTTTTGTCCTTCCCTACAGCGCCTCCGGCGGCTGCTGGTGGCGGCGCTGTACGTTTTGTCCCGAGGTTGCCGAGGGCAATCCCTATCTGCCGATTTCTCCACCGCGGGTAATCGCAGATCTTGCCGCCCTTGTTGAAAAGACGAAGCCGCGGCTGATCCATATGCTCGATAACGCGCTTGGCCCCACTCTGCTCGACGCATTCATTGCTAAAGCGCCCGGAGCTCCGTGGTACGGGTTCGCCAGGGTTGACGCCCGCCTCGCTGATGTCGATTTTTGCCGGAGCTTGCGCAATTCCGGGTGCGTCATGCTGAAACTGGGAATAGAGTCCGGAGATCCATTTGTGCTGGAGGCGCTCCACAAGGGGATCGAACTGCCGGTTGTCGCCGCGGCTCTCAGGAACCTCCATAAGGTAGGGATTGCCGCGTACGTCTATCTCCTTTTTGGAACACCCGCGGAAAACCGTGAAGCGGCGGGAAAAACCCTTTCCTTTGTCGAGGAGCATGCCGCTGAAATAACATTTCTGAATCTTGCTATTTTCAACCTTCCCGCTAATGCGCCGGAGGCGGCGATGTACGCCCCTGGTGAGTTCTACGAGGGAGGCCTTTCGCTGTACCGTTCCTTTGAACACCCGGAAGGCTGGAATAGGCGGGAGGTAAGACGCTTTTTAGATGGTGAATTTAAAAGAAATCCGTCTGTTGCAAAGATTGTCCGACGGGACCCACCTTTTTTTACATCCAACCATGCCCCGTTTTTTACATGAGAGCCAATTGCAAAACCATTTGTCATTCCCGAAAGCGAAGCTTGATGAACTCGTCAAAAGTCAATTTTCCCCTCCCCTGGCGGGAGGGGATGAAGGGGAGGGGGAAAGAACAGACGACAATACAGTAACTTATCACCCCCACCCTAACCCTCCCCCATCAAGGGGGAGGGAAGTTGGGACCTTTGACGAGAGCATCAAGCTTAATGTTCATAATGTCTCTATCGGGAAAGCGAAGCTTAATGTTCATAATATGGTTTTTCAAGCAGTTAGAACCAGATTCCCGCCCAGGAGCGTCGCGGGAATGACAGCGTTGGGAGTTTTGCAATTGGCTCGAATGAGATGCCTTTTCCGCTATCTCCCTCAAAAACCCCCATGCCCTGGGAGGCACAACGAAGCATGAAAATCCCCCCTTGCCCCCCTTTGGCAAAGGGGGGATGGGGGGATTTTCATATAAAGGTGTTCCCCAATTGTCCGAAGGGGAAGTTGATTAGCCCCTCTCTTTGGCAAAGAGGGGTTATGGGAGATTTTCATTGCCCAGCCGCCGATCAAGGCAGGCTATTCAGCAGCCGTTCCGTCAGAGGTCGAGGTTCTTTTCCCAGCTTCTCCTCCATCTGCCTGGTCTTTTCCAGCCCCTCGGCGTTCGGCTTCTCCAGATCGATGATATGGGGGGTAATCAGGACGATCAGCTCGGATTTCCCGATACCCTCCTGCTGCTGGCCAAACAGGAGTCCCAATACGGGGATGCTCCCGATGCAGGGAACTGCGTTCCGGGTTCCCGTCTTCGTATCCTCAATAAGACCGCCGATGAACATGGTCTGACCGTCTTTGGCCAGCATCGAGGTGCTGACCGTGGTGGTCTTCTGGTTGGGCAGCCCTGACGCGTCGAAGGTTACGGAATTGATCTGGGGTTTAACGTCGAGCAGAACATTGCCCGCATTGTCGATATAGGGGGTAATGTCCAGGATGGTGCCGGTCTCCAAAAAGGAGATATTTTCCGTTGTTCCTGTCGGTGTAAAGGTATTGGTTTTATATCCCTGACGGCCGCCGACCTGAACCCGTGACGGCTTGCCATGGAGTGCCAGAATCTTGGGCGTCGAGAGGGTGTTAACCTGCGTTTTGGTCTGGAGGGCCTTGATGGCGGCGGTGAACTGATCCCTCGATCCGGCGGCGGTTATCAGATTGCCCGTAAAGCCCATCCCCGTGGCAACGAAGCCTGTGGTGCCGATGGCAAGATCGCCAAAAACCTTCTGCCAGTCCATTCCCAGCGACATGTCATCCGTCAGGTTGACCTGCATGATCCGGGCCTCGATGAGCACCTGGCGCGGCGGCACATCCCAGTCCCGGAGCAGCGTCTCAATCTTGGCGATATTTTCTGGCGTATCCTCCACAATGATCGTCTGGGATGGTTCATGGAGGCGCACGGTACGCATGCCCGGAATGGCCGAAATGATTTCCTGAACCTTGGCGATGGCGATAAAATTCAGCCGGAAGACGCGGACCTGCAGCCCTCCTGCCGGAAAATCAGCGATCGGCTTGGGTTTATAGACATAGAAGCTGCCCTTCTCTTCCCGGATGGTAAAACCGCCGGCCAGGGCGATAGAACGGATGGCCTCTTCCAAGGTGACCTGATTGAGATGGATGCTAATCTTGCCGGTCACTTCCGGAGACATGATTACGTTGACATCCTGGTCCTGCGCCAAGGCATACAGGGCCTGACGGATATCGAGATCAAGGTAATTGTAACTCCTTCTCTGCGACGCATCCGGAGGGTTAGGCGCTTTGACGACACCATTTTTCTGACCGGACGGCGACGCAATAATGGTAGCGGGAGACAGCGGCGCGCCGACTGCTTTTTCGGCAAGTAACGGGGTTGTAAGACCCAAAACAAGAAAAACACTCAGAAAGAAGCTGCTTTTGGAGTACTGCTTTCCGGATTTAATCATAATATGCTGTTAAACCTCCCCTGACCACCTTGTTCCGGAAACCAGTTCCGCTCCCTCCGGGAGAGCTTTGAATAACTGCCAATATTGTCATTTCGACCGAAGGGAGAAATCTTTAACTATGCACGAACATTAAGATTTCTCGTAGCTAACGCTCCTCGAAATGACAAAATTCAAAGCTCCCTCCGGGCTTCCGGAACATGTCTCCAATTTACCATTAATATCCAACTAACACCCCCGCCCGGGGTTAGGCACTGCGTAAGGATGAAAAACCAGCTCGAATCCCCCTGAAGTCCTCTTTGGCAAAGTAGGGTTAGGGGAGATTTTCATTGCCCCCTTGTGTGGGCAGGCCGTTATGAACGTTTAATATTTGAGATAATTGCAAAACTCCCCATTCTTGTCATTCCCGCAACGATTCTGAGCGGGAATCTGGTTCTAACTGCTTGAAAAACCATATTATGAACATGAAGCTTCGCTTTCCCGATAGAGACATTCGGGAATGACAAATGGTTTTGCAATTGCCTCAATTGTTAAAAATCGTATTCAGGGTGACCGTTCCTCGACGCCGGTCAGTGTGTTCAGCATTACCTGCCTTCCTTCCCCCACGAGGGTGACCTGATCCTTTGTAATGGAAACTACCTCTAAACCGGCTATCCGGTCCCCCCTTCGGAGAAAATGGCCATTGATGATTGCCAGCGGATGCGTGCCGCCAACGATCGTTCCGGAAAGTTGCAGCTTCGGCAACGGTTGCAATGGCACTGCCGCAACGGCTGACGACGAAAACTTGGTTGCCGGCGGCTTTACCGGGGCGAAGATATCGCGAAGCCGGGTCCTCAGTCCTTCGGGAGCCATTCTTTGCCTTTCTGCTGCCGGCTGGAGGCTCTTGGTAACGATGGTCGGGACTTTGACCACAGCCGGAATCGCTACGCCGCCTTTCGGATGCTTAAATAACGCGACTTTACCGTGAAAAAAGCGAAAATATCCCACGAGAACAAAGACCACGGCCAATCCGATGACCATATACAGCTTTGCGCGTTCCCGGTTTGCCATAGATACAACTCCTTACCTGCCGGGCCCGGGGGCTTTTGTTTCAAAGGCCAGCAACGTCAGCTCAACCTGGCAATTCCCCTGGGCAGACTCGGGACCGGAAATGGTGATTTTTCCCGGTATTAAAAGCTGCTCCATCGTTTCCACGTCATAAAAAAAACGATAGATTTGCACAAAACTGCCCTGAAACACCAGGCGGATAGGGATCTTCGTGTACAGTTCTTCAGAAACGGGAGCCTGGGGCTGGAGGGTCGCCAGGGTGATCTGCCGCTCCTTCATGCGGGCATGCAGCTTTTTGATCAGGGCGCCCATCTCGATATGCGGCGGAATGCGGAGAAAAAGGTTTGCCGTGTCATTCTGCACCTGACTGCGAGCTGTTTTGAGGCTATTAATATTTCCTTCCGCCAGTTTCAGATCCGTCCATTCCCGTTCCGCGTAGTCCTTTTCCTGCTGCAACTGGCGCTTATGGGTAAAGCTGTTGCCCCCAATCCAAAGGAGGCCGCCGATGACGGTTACGAGGACAATGGCCAGACCGGCGCGGTCCAGATATCGGATCATTTTGCTCTTCACGGCGCCTCCTTCGCAAGATCGCATTCAATCTGAAACTGCACCAAAGCAGTCCCCGAGAGCTTGTCCTGCGATTCCTGTGCGGATTTCAATACCACCAGCCGGAACATCGGCTCGCCGGAAAGCCGCTGAATAAATGTACCGAGGGCTTCATGGGAATGGGAAAACCCCATCAGACTGAGATGCAGAGTGCGGTCCTGGGCGGTATCTAAGACAAGCTGCTGCAGCCAGGTCATATCATTCATGATGTCGGCCAGCTTCGCCAGTAGCGAGGAGTACGATCGCCGTTGCTCAATCAAGGCGACCAATTGCCCCTGTACCCGGCGGGCAATGTCGAGTTCATTCTGCTCTTTTCGGATGTCGCCAACTATTTTTGTAAGGGTCGCTGCCTTAACTTTTATGGCGCCCTGCCGGTTCTGTGTTTCCTCGTACACCCTGCGATTCTGATATCCGTGGGCGGCCAAAATGAGCGCGGCCATCACAACCAGAATACTTAGCCATAAAAGGAGGTGGCGGATCAGGCTGCTCCGTTCCAGTATTTCCCCGGGGATCAGATTGATGTCTCTTACAGCCATGGCAATTCTCGCATAGCCAACCCCAGCGCCGGCGCCTGGGAAATCTCCCCGGACTGCGGCAGGGGACGTTTAATGCCGGCAATGTCTAAATGGTCTTTAAGATTAACAAGTTGAACTGGTATGTCCACCTGTTTTTCTATATAGCTGTCCAGATGGGAAATCAGGCCCGCCAGGCCGTACAGGTAAAGCTTGCCAAAGACCACATTTTCCCGGATGGAACGCACATAGCCTATCGCATTGTGACAATCATAGGCCAACCCATTGACGGTGGGCGAGATAATCTGGAAGATGGCACGGGAAATATTCCTGATCTCGCCATCCAGCCCGTTGTCAGCGGTTTCCTCTTCCAGGATATTCCCCTGTTCCATGTATCCCAAACCGTAGGTCGAAAGCAGCTTGACCGACTCCGGGCCTCCCGCCGGCAGCGCCAGACTGGTCTCCACCTTTTCCCGCAGCAACTGGAGCCCCCAGGAAATTTCCGAAATGGAAAGGATCCCTTCGCCGGTGATCACGGCCAGCATAATACCGGTGCGTCCGAGATGGCAAATAATATCGGCCTGATCCGTAGGGGCAAACAGGCCACGATGAAGACGGATAAGGGAAGCCACGTAGAAATCGATGACCTCTGCCTTAAACCCTGCCCGGCGCAGGACGGCGAGCCAAAGGTCAACAACCTGTCGGCGGGCGGCCACAACGGTGGCATGGCAGCTCTCCTTGATCTGGAAGAGAGAGGGATAATCGATCAAGGCCTCCTCTATGGGATAGGATAGTAATTTCGAGGCCTCACGGAGGATGCCCTCCTCGGGATCTTCCTGGGGGTTGAAGGGGAAGTGAATGGGGAAGAACGACAGATCCTGGAGAGGGAGATTGAAGACCACCCGCCGCCCTGTGAAGAAACCACAGGAGTGGACCGTCTTCAGGGCATCAACAAGTGCTTCATCTTTCCCTGCATCTGCTCCGGACTGCGCGGGGAGCGGCAGGCACAACAGTCCTCGCACCCGAGGACCATGGCGACCCTTCCGGAACTGGGCGGCAGTAAGACACCCATCATTCAGGTCAATGCCAATCGGATATGTCGTCGCCAATTCACGCATTTTGTTCGTTTAGTCCACCTATCTACTAATGTCAATGACAATAACTATTCACCGTCGCTTACGGCCCGTACACCTGCGGCTCGCTCTTCAGGAATAACGTCCTTACCCGGTTGTTTTTGGTATCGCCGATATAGATGCGGCCGCCGCCTTTAGTCATCCCCAGGGCGACGCCGGCAGGGGATCTGAGCCAAGCCTGCGCTGCCGGCTGGTTGTCTCCATTGTATCCGTTGTTTGTCTTGGTGCCGGCCATGGTGCGGATGACGCCGTGGTCGATGGTAGCGGCGGGGTTATTTACCAGCCGTAAGGCATGGTTGCCCGTATCGGCAATATAGATGTTTCCCGCCCCATCCACGGCGACCGCCTGGGGGATGTTGAGCTGAGCCGCCGTCGCGGCTGCCCCATCTCCCGAATAACCCGCTGATCCCACACCGGCCACCGTGCTGATGATGCTGTTTGTATTGACGATCTTCCGGATACAATGGTTGTTCGTATCGGCAATATAAAGATCGTTTACCATGTTGATAAAAATCCCTGTGGGGGTGTCTAACTGCGCGGCAGCACAAATGCCTCCATCGCCGGAATAGCCTGCCACCCCCGTACCGGCCACCGTGGTGATTTCGTCATTTTTTATCTTCCTGATCCGATGATTGTTCGTATCGGTAATAAAGATGTCCCCTTTGCTATCGATAGCAACGCCCTGAGGCCCATTGAGCTGCGCCGCAGTCGCATCGCCCTTATCCCCGGAATAGCCCGCTACCCCTGTACCTGCCACCGTAATGATATTGCTGCAGTTGCTGCTGCAACTGCTATCGGTGATAACTCCGGCGACGGCCTTCACTTGGCGAATCTTGTTGTTTACCGTATCGGCGATATATAGATTTCCCGAGGTGTCAACGGCAACGCCTGTCGGTGAATTCAATGTGGTATTTACCGCCAGGATGTTGTCGACCGGATACCCTGCCGGTTCGGTGGCGGTGCCGGTGCCGGCGACGGTGACGAGGGCGTTGGTCGCCGTATCCAGCTTCCGTATGCGGTGATTTGCGGAATCGGCGATATAGAGAAACAGCTTTTTCAGGACGGCATCGTAGTATGTGGCCATCCCTTGGGGGGAGTTCAGACCGGGACCCACCGTCATGGGCAGGGTGGAGATGATGTTAGTGAGGCTCACCTGCCGGAGGCAGGAGTTGTTGGTATCGGCAATGATTACCTCGCCCGTGTTTTTCACACAGACGCCCGTCGGCCAGTCAATCCGCGCCGTGGTTGCCGTCCCTCCGTCTCCGGAATAACCGGCGACGCCGGCGGTGTTGACAATGGTATTGATATACCCATCGGCCGCCGTCACTTTTCTGATCCGGTGATTTCCGGAATCGGCAATAAAGATATTTCCGCTGGCATCCACCCAGACCCCATAAGGGCTGTTGAGCCGCGCCAAAGTTGCGGCCCCTCCGTCAACCGCATAACCGTTGGAGGTCCCGGCGATGGTACTGATATACCCATCGGCCGCCGTCACTTTTCTGATCCGATCATTTCCCGTGTCGGAGATAAAGATGTTCATGTCGCTGTCCACAAAAACCGACCGCGGGCCATTGAGCGTAGCCGCTGTGGCGGCGCCTCCGTCACCCAGTGGATGTGTACCATCGGTTCGATTACCGGACGTGTTTACGATGGTCGTGATGATGCCGGTGGCTACCGTCACTTTTCTGATCCGATTGTTGCCCGTATCGGTAATGTTTTTGTCCATATCGGCGATATAGAGATTTCCCAGTGCATCCGCCCAGACTCCTGAGGGACTGTTGAGCCGTGCCGCCATAGCGAGGCCTTCGTCTCCCGATGAACCGCCGCCGCCGGTCGTGTTGACTACCGTGCTGATGATGCCCGCCGCTATTTTACGGATGCGGTTGTTATTCGTGTCGGCGATGTAGATATTCCCCGAGGTATCAACACAGACACCACTCGGGGAATCGAGTTGGGCCAGGGTCGCCAGTCCGCCGTCACCGCTGAATCCGCTCTTGCCTGTGCCCGCTACCCGGAGAATGGCGCCGGACAGGGCATCCATCTTCCAGATTGAGTGGTTGTCATAATCGGCAAAAATGATGTTGCCGGCGCTGTCGGCACAGGCCTGTCTGGGTTTTGCGACCGGCGGCAGGGGATTCGAGATATTGTAGCGGAAGGACTTATTTACCGGTCGTAAAGCATACGGGGCCGTCACCGAGACGATGATGGCATCCTTGTAATCGATCAGCGCCGAGTAGGTAGCGGTATCCGGACCAAACACCTTCCGATTGTAGGTTCTACCCTGATAGGGATAATCTTCTCCGGCCGGGACGGTGCGCCAGGAGGGATCCCCCGTCAGTTTCCACACGGACTGTTCGATGACGGCCAGTTGATCGAGATAGGTCTGCGCGTCAACGGTCCGGTTGGTGGCCATCCTGCCCTGCATGCCCGCTTTAAAATTCAGGGACATGGCCGTCACGGCCAGCAGAAGCAGCAGAGCAAGCAGGATAACGAGGATAAACCCTTTTTCTTTCCTTGGCTTGGCATGAAAATCCCCCCATCCCCCCTTTGTCAAAGGGGGGTAAGGGGGGATTTTCATGCTTCTTTGTGCCCGTGACGGGCATGGAGGGTTAGACATTAATCCACCCATCTGGCCCTGGCGGTCGTTTGCAGGGTGACCGCCTTGCTTCCCTGCTGCAGCGTCAGGACGATTTCCACGATGCCTGGCGCCAGGCGCCGGCAAGAAAAACCCAGCGGATTATTCAGAGGATCAGGTTTGATATGTTCACAGATGACCACCGGTGTTTTGTGATCGCCGGTATCATCCGGGGTGCTGTAGTTGGGCATCTGCTCCTTCAGCTTCCAGTTGGTTGCATCGGTCTTGTCCAGATCGAAGATGATGAACTCCGCAGGATCCAATCCGCCCTCGTTGACCAGGCCGTTCGCATTCGTGTCGGCATCAGGTCGGCCGTCGCCGGCAGCGATATAGTTGGGGGTTGCGTTGGTGTATTGATCGCTGAGACGCTCGCTCACCGCCAGAACTTCCGTGGGATCTGTTGCCGTTGTGGACGGCGTTTGAATCTGGTCGCTCTCCTGGACGAACGCGACCATCCGCTCCAGGGCGTAACGGGCCTGGGGGACGAGATCCTGGCCCACCTGCACGGTCGTATAGGTCGAAAGGACGCGGGCCGCCACCTGATCGAGCGCGCCCACAATCAGGACCATGAGGGCGATGGCGATGAGAAGTTCGATGAGCGTGAAGCCTGCTTTTTTCGACTTGATGTTCATAAGAGTTTTCAAATCCCCCCTCGCCCCCCTTTGCTAAAGGGGGGTGAATCCCCTAACGGGCAGCCTTGAGCGTTTGCAGGGTGACATTTCTGAGGGTAACCGTGAGTTCTATAAGGCCGCCCGCGCCGCCGCTGGCGTCCGTGATGGCAACAACGGGTGTGTATGTCTGTCCCAGGTAACTAAATCTTGGTTTATCCGGCGCAGCCTGACTGACAAAGAGGGCGACCAAATTGGCTGGATTAGTCCGGTTGTCAACGAGGGTCTGGAAATCGAGGTCCAAAAACCAGTTCATGGTCTCCCGGGCCTGGCCGGTGAGGACCGTCTGCTCCTCTCCCTGGCCGGTCGCGAGGAGGGCGGGGGCAAAGGCATTCATCATGGGGACAATCGCGACGGCCATGATCAGGAGGGTCACGACTATTTCGAAGAGCGTAAAGCCCCGCTGGTTATGTGAGATATGATGTGCGGAAAGAAACTGCCGATTCACCTGAAATGTCACCTCAAATCCCCCCAGCCCCCCTTTTCTAAAGGGGGGATTTTATATTTTCCCTTTTGCTAAAGGGGATGTATATTTTCCCCTTTGCTAGGGGAGGTATATTTACCTCTTTGCTAAAGGGGAGGGGCGATTGAAGGGTGAGGAAATTCCCCTCTTTGGAAAAGAGGGGTTAGGGGAGATTTTCGTCATCCTTTTACCGCCTTTTTCACTGGACGCTGATTCGTCCCGTCGCCCCGTCTACCGTGATCGCCCTCTGGTTGTCGCCCATGCTGACGGTAACCGTCGTGTTCGAATTGCCGGAGTGGCCGTCGGGATAAAAGACGATCTGCGCGCCCGTGAAGGTCACCGCCCGGTAGTTTTCCATGTCGTCGAAGTCCCGGAGGTACCAGTCCTTGTCGAGGGGGTTCAAGACCACGCCATAGGCAGTCACCGGCGGGTCATCGGCGGTATGTGGGTTGGCGTCGTTGACATACCGGTTGTCGTAGATCTTAAACCAGTGGCCGGTGGCGTCGGCCTGAAAACCGAAGGGCCGCCGGTAACGGACCGCCAGGTTCCCGGCGTACTGCATGCCCGAAACGAGCTCGGCGGCGGCCTCGTTCAACCGGGTTTCCTGGATCATGCCCTGGAACTGGGGAATGGCAATCATCCCGATAATCCCGAGGATCACGATTACCAGCAGACTGTCTATGAGGGTGAATCCCTTCTGTCTTCCTCCTGTGTTAAACACAGATGCCAGGGCGCGAAGGCCCCCCGCCTCAATAAGTAGTATGTGCGACACTGCTGCTCGTGCCACCGTCATTGGCAAAAAAGATGCCCAATTTCGGCAGGAACTTCCATCCTGTCGCTGTTGCATCGGCGGCTCGGGCTGCTGTTATGTCGACCACAGTAAAGTCGCTCGCAAGAGTATTAAGATTATTGAAGGGGTTCGCGGGTAGGGCACCGCCCTTGATATAGGGGCCAAGAGGAAAAGATGTGCTGGGGGAAACCGACACATTTCCCGCGGCATCGGTGTACTGAGTCATCTGTTTAGTAAAGGCCTCTACGACGTCACCTGCCGCTGACAACACAGGAGCTGCTACCGTATTACCCGTTGTCTTATTAATCCCCGGATAGGTCATGTTATGCTGGGCGTAATACATCTCGATGGCACTACGCATCCCCGCCAGGTTCGTCTTCAGCGTGCTCACCTTGGCATCGTCCGTGGAGACCGTGATCTGGGGGATAATGACCATGGCCAGGATTCCCAGGATGATGATCACGATCAGCATCTCGATCAGCGTAAATCCATCCCTGTTTTTTACTGTTCGTAATAGCTTCCGGCAAGTTGCGTTCATTTGCTTCCTCCTCCATTTTTTTAGCATTGTTGATCTGCAAAAGTAAATTAGTTCATTGCGCCGTACCGGCGATCCTGAATATGGGCAGGATCACAGCGGAGACGAGCAGCCCTACCACTGTGCCGATAATAACCAGGGCGGCCGGTTCTACCAGTGAGCTGATAATCTTCAGATCCCGCTGGATTTCCGTATCATAAAATTCCGCCAGACGCAACATTACTCTGGGCAGCTTCCCCACTTCTTCGCCCGTTGCCACCATCTGTTTGACCGTTTCCATGACGTAGGGATTGTCGGCAAAAACGCGGGAAAGGCTCCCTCCTTCCCGGACATGTTCCCGTATCTGATCCACAAAAGCGATGAAGTGCCGGTTGGCAAAGGTGGTTCGGGTTACATCGAGGGCCTCGATCAGCGGCACATGGCTTTCCATGAGATTGCCGAGCGTCCTCAGCAACTGGCCCGTTTGGATCTTGTTGAACGTGGGGGCGATAAGCGGGATGCTGACAAGAAAGCGGTCTTTTAATGCCTGACCGGGCTGACTCCGAAAAAAGGCCGCGCCGATAAAAATCAACCCGGCGCCGCCGGTTAGATAGGCCCACCAGTAGCCCCGGAGCGAGACGCTGAGGGCCATCAGGAAACGCGTTGTGGGGGGGAGGAGGCGCTCCTTGCCGGCAAAAAGCACCATGAACTTGGGAAGGATGCCGACGACGACGAAAATCACCACGGCCAGGGCCATCACGCAGAGGATCACGGGATAGGTCAGGGTGGAGCGCAGTTGGGCGATCAGCGCCTGGCGTCGTTCGATCATGACCACGATGCTGTCGAGGGTGTTTTTCAGGAAGCCCCCCGCTTCCCCCGCTTTGGCGAGGCTGACGTAAACTCGGTTGAAGACGTGGGGATAGCGCATCATGGCATCGGAAAGCTGTCGCCCCTCCTGGATATCCTTGAGCATGGCGAGGAGAATTTCCTTGAAAGCGGGATTCCGGGTTTGGTCTGCCAGCGCCTGCAGGCCACCGGTGAGAGAGGTTCCGATCTCGAGCATCAGGGAGAGCTGGGTGTAGAAAAAGACCTGTTCCGATGACTTGACCGCCCGGCGCCGGGAAAGCTGAAACCGGGAAGGAGTGGCCTGTGATTGTTGAGGGGCAGACGCCGGTTTTCCGGCATCAGTTACGGTCTTCAGTTGGCGTATACTAATGGCCATAGGTTTTTTCTCTTTCAAATCCCCCTGCATCCCCCTTTTCTAAAGGGGGAGAATTATGTGGGGCCCTTCTGAAGGGAGAGAACTGGGTCGCGTCTCATAAAAATACCTGACTCGTATTCCTGTCGAGCTCCTGTCGAACGGCGATACCAAACTTCTCCAACGTATAGGGCTTATTTATATATTGCCCCGCGCCTAATTTCAAGCACTCGTTAATATTTTCATTTTCAGAATAGCCGCTGGAGATGATTGCCTTTTGATGAGGACGCAAGGCAAGGATTCGCCGGTACGTTTCCAGGCCATCCATACCGGGATCCATAATCATGTCTAAGACAACCAAATTAACCGCATTATTCTCAATATATTTAACAGCATCTTCCCCGCTGGAAACAGTTGCTACGGAATAGCCCAATGTGGTCAGGATCATCTTGGCTATATCCAACTGTTCTTGCACATCATCGACAATTAGTATTGATTCCCCGTTTCCTTTATATTCTTCAATAGGAACTGTCGATCTTTTTTTTACCAATTCCCGTCTTGTTACGGGAAAATAGAGAATGAAGGTTGTTCCTTTTCCCAAGGTGCTTTGTACGTCAATGTATCCCTTGGAATCTTTCAGTGTCGCCCAGACAATTGACATTCCCAATCCAGTTCCACTTCTCCCCATCACCTTCTTTGTATAAAACGGCTCAAATATTTTTTTAATATCCTCGGAGGCAATGCCGGTGCCGGTATCAGAAACCGTAAACACGACATAATCTCCTTGTTCGATCATTTCATAAGCAATGATCGGCTTGTCCACATATCGGTTTTGCGTGGAGATGATAATCTTGCCCCCATTGGGCATCGCTTCGGCTGCATTGGATACCAGATTCATAACACACTTGGATAGATGTACCGGAGAGCCAACGATGTGCAACAGATTTTCTTGAAGGTTGTTTTCGATATGAACGTGCGGATAAAATGGTTTTAGTTTTTCAAATTCAGGGCTTTTCAAATATTCGGATACTATCGTGTTTAAGTTTATTACTTCATCAGCAATGACCCCTCTTCTCGCCATGTCCAATAAATCCTGTACCACGGCTGCAGCCTTTTCTCCTGACTCGCGTATAGTTAATACAATCTTTCTCAAGGGACTCTCCGCGGGAATTTTAAGCAACAAGAGTTCGGGATAACTCACGAGACCTGTCAAAATATTATTGAGATCATGGGCTACCCCCCCCGCAAGGAGTCCAATGGCTTCCATTTTTTCAGCTTGCTGGAGTTTTGCCGTGGTGAGTTTCAAATCAGCAGTGCGCTCTTGCACCAGCTCCTCCAGGTGGTTGTGGTAGTCCTGAAGTATCTTTTCGGTACGTACCCGTTCGGTGATATCGCCGATTAAAAGGATAATCGTATCAGGGTCGCCCTGGAACGGAAGATTTTTCACGGATAATATCTTCTCTTCGATTTGTAGCGGAACCTTCCAGTTAATCGTGGCACTATCGTTAGAACCGGGCCTCATCACCGATTCGACTTTTGATCTTTCGGATTCATCAAATAAGGCTGGCGGACAGGCTGCCAACAGTTGTTCCTGCGGCATCCCCAGAATTGCTACCGCGGCTGGATTAACATAAACGATATGCCCGCCGTAAATCTCAATGATCCCTTCGGAGATACTGTCCAACATGGTTTGCAGATGACGATTTTTCTGCAAAAGCTCTATCGTCATCTGTCGCGGATGTACCGTATCAATACCCATAATTCCATGAATTTGCGCTTCATCATGGGGCAATTCTGCATTGGCTAAGGCAGAGAAGAAATGTTGGGTTGTTTCTCGAAAAGTCCCTTTTGCAATTATGGCGTTGGCGCCTATTTTGGGTAGATCAAGCTGCAATTCGCTTGCTGCAGCCGACATGACAACCAGATACGTATTTTTCAGATGTTTCATCTCGCGGATAATCCGGCAAAGCTTATCGCCATTGAAATTCGGAAGGAAATAATCAATGAAAATAATATCCGGCGTGTAATCCTTCAAGGCAATCACCGCTTGGATACCGGATGAGGCGGTTAAAACCTCAAACCCTGCTTCTCGCAACTTATTTTCAACGTACATAACGAGATAGCGATTATCATCAACAATAAAGATTTTTTTCATCGAAAAATTCCCCTACATCTCCCCTTAAATCCCCCTCTACCCCCCTTTGCAAAAGGGGGGGTTGTTATTCCCCTCTTTGTCAAAGAGGGGTTAGGGGAGATTTTTTGATGGCTCACAAATCCCCCTGTATCCCCCTTTGCTAAAGGGGGACTTCACTCAGTTTCCAGCGTCGTGGCCCGCGTAATCTCCTCAATGGTGGTCAGACCCTCCAGAACCTTCTCCATACCCGCATCCCTGAGTGTACGGTGCCCCTGTGCCCGCAGATGCCGCTGCAGGACGTCGATCGTGGGGTTGGTCAGGATCAGGGCGCGCAGGCTGTCGTCCATTGACAGAATCTCGTGGATGGCGGTCCGCCCCTTGAAGCCTGAATCCAAGCAGACGGAACAGCCGCGTCCCTTGACGAGGGAAACCGTCCTGGTTTCATCCAGACCCAGATCCTTAAGGACGTTCCGCGGGGCATAGTAGGTCGTCTTGCAAGCGGGACAGACCGTCCGCACGAGGCGCTGGGCCAGAGGCGCGAGCAGGGCGGAAGAGATCAGGTAGGGCTCGATCCCCATTTCCAGCAGGCGGGTGATGGCGCTGGCGCTGTCGTTGGTATGCAGGGTGGAGAGGACCAAATGTCCCGTCAGTGAGGCCTGGATCGCGATCTCCGCCGTTTCCCGGTCCCGGATCTCACCCACCATTATGATATCCGGATCCTGCCGCAGCGCATGTTTCAAAAACCGGGCAAAGTTCAGGCCGATGGATTCCTTGACCTGGTTCTGGTTGATGCCCTTGAGCTGGTATTCCACGGGATCTTCGATCGTGATGATGTTCTTTTCCAGGACATTGAGCATGGTAATGGCTGAGTACAGTGTTGTGGTCTTCCCGCTGCCCGTGGGGCCGCAGACAAGGATGAGGCCGTAGGGCCGCTTGAGCAAGGTCTTGAACGTGGAGAGAACATCGGGATGGAAACCCAACTGGTTGAGGTCCAGGATCGACTGGCGCTGGTCAAGGATCCTAAGCACAATCTTCTCGCCGTGGATGGTGGGCATGGAAGAAAAGCGGAGGTCCACGATGCCGCCGTCAACCATTACCTGTATGCGGCCGTCCTGGGGGAGCCGGCGTTCGGCAATATCCAGATTGGCCATGACCTTAAGCCGGGAAACTACCGCCGGGTGCATTTCGATCGGGGGCGACATGAGCTCGTAAAGAAGTCCGTCAACCCGGGCCCGGACCCGGAAAGCGCCGATCTGGGGTTCGATATGGATGTCGCTGGCCCGTTCCCGGATCGCCTTGAGCATAATCATATTGGTCAGATTTATCACCGGGCTGCCTTCGGCCATTTCGGCGATTTCGCTGATGGCTTTTTCCTGACTGGCCTGCATGATCTCGATGCCCGCCGTATCAAGCTTGGTCATAACCTCGGCCATGTCCATCTCTTCCCGGTAACATTCATTTATCATGGCGAGGATGTCGTCGGTCCGGCAGACAACGGGCTGTATCTGCATGTTGGTGATCCTGGCCACCTCTTTAAAGATAAAAGGCGTAGAAGGATCAGCCGTGGCCAGGGTCAGCCTGCCGTTCACACAGAACATCGGAATTACCCGATACTGGAGGGCCTTATCCTTGGGGAGCAGATGCACGATTCGTGGATCAACCATTCCCTTGCGGAGCCAGACGTGAGGGATACCGAGCTGGTCGCCAAGGATCTGATTCAACTCTTCCTGGGTCACGATCTTATGTTCAACAAGAACCTGCCCAAGTGCCTTCCCACTCAGCTTCTGGAGTTGAAGCATCTTGATAAGTTCTTCGGGGCTGATCTGTCCTTTATTGAGCAGGATTTCGCCGAGTTTCTTCCGTACCGGAACATGATATTCTTTCATGAAGGCTCCTTCATGGCTTCCGGTACGCTTGGATAAACATTAAATTGGTTGATCAGCCGGGTAACAACCATGATGTCCCGGCAGAGTTCATCCAGGCCGACGAGCTTCATCAGAATTCCCCGTTCTTTAATGGCATCCTGCAACCGTAACAGCATTTCAAGGGCGGTGCTGTCTATATAGCTGACTTCCTTGCATTCCAGGATAATGGCGAGGCGACTCTTCCCGATCACATCCAGGACGGATGTTTCAAGTTCCTTGCAGTTTTGATGATTTAGCGGCTCCTTCAGGGTGATAACGGTATAGTGGCCCAATTGCATAATCGAGGTCTTCATTGGCTTTTTTCACCCGTACCTTCCTCTTCCCGGGAGCCTTCCTCGTTTACGATAATCTCGGTAAATATCTCAACGATGCGTGCATCTAACTGGCTTCCGGATACGGATTGCAGTATTTTCAAGGCCTTCTGGACAGAACTTCCCTCCCGGTATGCCCGGTTCGAAGTGATAGCGTCAAATGTATCCGGCACGGCGATGATCCGTCCCAAAAGCGGGATATTCTCACCCTTGAGCCCATCCGGATACCCTTTGCCATCATAGCGTTCGTGATGATGCAAAATGCCTGGCAGTGCGTCCTTCAGAGGCGCCTGGAGTTTCAGAATGGCATATCCTTTGGTCGGATGGGTTTTGACTTGTTCATATTCATCCTCTGTCAGAGGCCCCGGCTTATTAAGAATTGTCTCGGTAATGCCGATCTTTCCCACATCATGGAGCATGCCCGCCCATTGCAAATTAGCCTTCTGCTCTTCATCGAGCCCCATCTTTTCCGCCAGAAGCATGCTGTAACGGCAGACCCGCTCCGAATGGCCGCGGGTGTAAGTGTCTTTGATCTCGATAGCCTGGACTAAGGACTTAACCATGTCAACGATGAACCGTTCCAGCTCATTGTAGAGATCGGTATTGGTAATGGCGACATTTATCTGCTCGGCAATAGAGATGAGGAGGCGCAGCTCGCTGCGTCGGAAAATTTGCTTCACGTTGAAGGAAACCACGCCAATCCACCCATAGAATTTTTTACCGTCCTGGATCGTGACTAAGAGCGCCCGATACGGGTCTGCGTACAGTTCCCGGTAGTTGGGAGACAACCGGGAATCATTGACGATAACGTAATGTTCTTTCAGTGACGGCGAGTCCGCAGGAATGGCTGCGATCAGACGTTTGGCAAAGTCGGCATTGTCAGCGGGCATCCGGTTGAATAGCTGATTGTTATTCATAATCAATTGGTTATCACTGTCGATGGTTACAAAGACGAGATCTGCGTGCAGCGCGTCACGAATTTCACCGATCAGATCATTCAGCGCATGGACGGAGAAATGCATGGTTTTGATCAGACTGGAAAGACGACCGTAGAGGTAGACGTCTTCGTAACTCTGGCTCAATTCCGTGGTGATTTTATCCAATTCGGTACTGGTGGCCCACCCGTGCCCCAGGACTTCCGTCAAGCACAGGAGAAATTGCTCTATCCCCACGAGGTCCGAGGTATCGTTATTCCAGGCGAGCAGTGCCCCTGTCGGAGCTCCACCGATCCGAAGGGGCGCGCCGACGAGAAGCCTGTCCGTTCCCGTATGGATCTGGAATCTATTCTCCGTCAAGATGGTGGAAACGAGGGTCTCCCGTTCGCCGGTCGGGAGGCCGCCGGGGATAGTGGTAAACACAGGACCCCGGCCATCCCAGACCTCGAATTGCCAGTGGCTGATATCCGAAAGACTCTTCAGAAAATCCTGATACGGGACGATATCCATCATCTTTTCACCCCGAAATACTGATCAATACGTTCCAGGATGGAGCTGGGACTGAAGGGTTTCTCCATAAATACCGTGTCCTGCATCGCCGTTATCCAATGTTCATCATCGGGGATAATCCTCGCTGTCATAATGATCGTCAGGAAGGTCCGTTCTGTTTTCAGGCGATTGGTCATCGCGCACAGTTGCTTGCCGTTCATCCTGGGCATGTTGATGTCCGTGACCATGGCATCAGGTTCTTCGCTTTCGATGATCCGAAGGGCAGCCTCGCCATCCTCGGCCAGGAACACCTCGTAACCGCCATTCTTTAGTTTCAATTCCAGAACCCGGCGGATGGGGGCCTCATCATCAACGACCAGGATTCTTTTACGTCTGTCCAAGGTAAAGTTCCTCTTTTGGAATCCGGATTGTCACGTGGGTGCCGACGCCCAACTCGCTCTGCATATCGATGTGTCCCCCATGCAGACGGACGATCTCGGCGGTGATTGCGAGCCCCAGACCGCTGCCCATCTGGTCGGTGATCTCCCTATTTCCGGACCGGTAAAATTTCTCGAAGACGTGGGGGAGATCCTCTTGGGCAATCCCATATCCCGTGTCAATTACCTCAAAGGTTGCCGCGTCGTCCTGATCGGAAATGGCAAAGGTGATCTTGCCATATTCCGGTGTGTACTTCAGGGCATTGCCGAGGATATTGATGATGGCGCCCTGGAGCAATTCCTTGTCGGCATAAAGCGATGGGAAGTTGTCGGGCATGCGTTTTTCGATCGTCAGGTGCTTGTCCCTGGCGGTGGCCTCAATGGCCGCAAGGCAGCCTTCGAGGAACCAGTCCGTCCTCACCAAACTCTTATTGATGGTCAGGCTTCCCATCTCTATCTTTGCAATGCTAAGCAGGGTTTGGATGAGACGGGACAGGCGGCTGGTTTCTCCATTGATGGTGTTATAGAATTCCCGCTGCATCTCCCGGTCGGTCACTTCGCCGTCCATAAGCATCTCGCTGTAGGATTTGATATTGGTCAGAGGCGTAAGCAACTCATGGGCAACATGAGCAATGAACTGCTGCTGAGACTCCTCGGCCATCTTGGCGGAGGTAATGTTGCGGATGGTGATCATTTTACCGGTTAGTTCCTGCGCTCTGTTGGTCAGGTAGCTGAGGGCAACCTGAAACCGTTCCCCCGGTTCCAGTTCGGGAAGGCTTATTTCTATGGGTTTCAGGGCTTTCGTCCGCAGGATATTGTCCTGTTGGGCGGTATAGGAAAGGATTTCCGGATTCTCGATGACGGCGGTCAGGGGACGGTCAATGACATCTGCTCTTTTCTTGTGGAGCAGATTGAGCATGTATTGGTTGATGTTAATGACGTTTTCCTGGGCATCCGTGATAATAATGCCGAAAAAAATAGCATCGAGGATACTGGAGGTATGCCTCCTATCGAAGGTAGCGACGCCAAGTCGGGAGACAAGTGTGAGGTTATCCTCCTTGATCTGCCGGATTTGATTGCTGACGTCCTGGGCCGACTTTTCCATGGCATCTATGACTGTCTGCAAATTGCCCCCTCCCGACCTTCCGGGGGAAGCAGCGGCTGGATTTTGATTGTTCAAAAGACGGTTGCCGAAGTCCCTGAATGGCTTCAGTCGGCGCAGCATGCCGTAATATCCGAGGATGAGCGCCGCGAGTACGAAATAGACCATCAGAGCTATCAGGGAAAGGCGCTCTCCCGAAAAAAGGGTTACCGGGGTGGGCAACAGGGCGAGGCGAATAGTTCCGGTTTTCCTGCCCCCTTCGAGGAGCGGTGTGGAGAATTCATACGCCGTACCGTCCATGCCGGGCATCAGGAATTGTTGTGTCATCGGCGCCGGATTGAAGAGAGCTGTGGTCCGGACCTGCGGCGGAACCCGCGAGGCAATCTCGCCATTTGCCAAGGAGAAAATCTCTTTCCCCGTCTGGTCGTGCACGAAAAGGTAAAGGAAACGTTCCCCCGAGACATTTTCACTGATGGTCCGGATCAATAAATCGCGGGGGCCCGCTTCAAAATCATGGATGTGATAGAGCGCCATGAGACTAACCATGTTTGCGCCCTTGTCCTGGAAAGTATGACTCTTGATCCTCGTCTCATAGCGTAACAGAAAGTAGGTCATAAGCAGAATACCGGTCAGCATCAGCAAAGCCAACGCCAATCCCATGCGCGGAAATTTCATGCCAACCAAACCCAAGTTCCTTCCGGAGGCATGTCAGCACCGCCCCCCATTGCCGATATTCTAACGGCACACTCTGTCAAAACAGCTTTTCCGGATTTTGCTGTTTGCATATAAGCAAAAACCGCCGGGAGAGTTTTGAAAAACTTCCTTGTAATTTTCATTCCGTCTTTCTCCAGAATGACAATAAATCCGATTTCAGAATTAACTCAATGGATACGCTAATCATCTGAGTGCCTTTTAATAGTAAACAAAGTGGGTTGTCAAGAATAAAACTGCCCGAAACTTGGATTCCCAAAACAATAATCGGAAACAATGGTTGTCCCGCCCATATTGAAAGCTTCGGGAAACTTCGTTACGGTCCACCAGCGAGAA
Organism: Syntrophales bacterium; assembly: GCA_023229765.1. NCBI lineage: Bacteria > Pseudomonadati > Thermodesulfobacteriota > Syntrophia > Syntrophales > Syntrophales bacterium. The sequence continues at coordinate 102,574 of JALNYO010000005.1, forward strand.
GAAAAGTCCCTCGAAGGTTGGAAAAAAAAAGTATATTGATTTTCCGCCGTGTTTCAGTCTATAAACATCCATGTCCGTGTCGGGCACAACGAAGCATGAAAATCCCCCCTTACCCCCCTTTGTTAAAGGGGGGATGGGGGGATTTTCATACAAATTCAAATATCTCGTGGATGGATTGTTTATAGAGGCCGACGTGAAAACAATTTCAATCATTGTCTCTCTTCTCTTGCTTATGCTTCCGGGACTTTCCTGCGCCGATGACTTGGCCGTCCGTTATAATGACCTCCGGGAAAAGGAAATCCGGCAGTTCGCTGCCGATCTTTTTATCGCGGGCGAATACTTTCGGGCGATCACCGAGGCGAAGCGTTATATCTCCCTTTTTCCCTCAGGGCCGCGAACCGAGGAAATGACCAGGCGGATAGGTGACGCCTACCTGATGTCCCATGAGTGGGCCGAGGCGATTGCCGCCTACGACGATTTTCTGATGAAATATCCCGCATCTTCGGAGGCCTCCGCCGCAACTTTCTACAAGGCGATCGCGCTTCTCAAACAGGGGAACGGGGTGGAGGCCGGGCGTCTCTTCCAGCTCATCCAAAACGGCGCCGACCCTCTGAAGAAGGATGAGGCCGCCCGCTGGGAAATTCTCCTTCTGATCCGTCAAAACAGGTTTGACGAGGCGGAAAGGCGCTTGAAGGAGCAAATCGTCAGACCGGAGAAAGAAAATGAGGCCGATATAATCGCCGAGATGATCAATGCGAAGAAAAGCGCCCGCTACAAGTCACCTGAGACTGCCGGCGTGCTATCGGCTCTTCTTCCCGGGAGCGGTCAGCTTTACGACGAACGTTACCAGGATGGCGTTTACTCCTTCCTGCTGAATACCCTGTTCATTCTCGGCGCCTACAAAGCCTACGACCAGGAAAACTATGCGCTTGCTGGCCTCCTCACCCTCTTCGAGATCGGCTGGTACACGGGCGGCATCTACGGCGCGGTGGGCGGCGCCCACAAGTACAACAGCAGAATAGACGAGGAGCTTTTCCGGAACGGAGTTCGGCGGATGAATCTCAGCGAGAGCGAGATCGGCAGGCCCGGCGGAGTTTCCATTCGGTTCACATACCCTTTCTGATGAAAATCTTCCCTAACCCCTCTTTGCCAAAGAGGGGAACTATTAAACTTCCTCATTGGAAAGAGAGGAACTAAAAAACCCTCCTTGGGAAAAGGGGGGATAGAGGGGGATTTGAGGACAATCTTAAGGTGAACCAATCACATTTAAAGACCGCTGTCGTTACTGGCTTGTCAACGGGCGCCGTGTTGTGTGCTGGTCCCGAAGCCGAAAGGAGAAATCGGCGGCGGTCCGGTATTCTCGGAACGATCCTTTTCATTATTCTCCTTTGGGTACAAACCTCCTTCGCGGAAAACCCTCTCCTCCGAGGGCCCCGAAAAGCCCTCCGGGAAACCACGGGAGCGTCTGAACCGGCAGACGGGGAAAATAGGTTTTTGGAGAAGATTGCCGCCGCCCCGGTCCTCTTCTATCAGCGTTATCTCAGTCACCAATTGGGAAGACAATGCGCCTATTATCCCTCCTGTTCCAACTATTCCCTGCTGGCTATCCGAAAACATGGCGCCTTGGTGGGAGCAGTAATGACCTTCGACCGTCTTCAACACGAGGCCGACGAGTCCAGATACTCCCCTCTAGTTCTGACCGGGGGACAAATCAAGTTCCATGATCCTCTGGAAAATAATGATTATTGGTGGCATAAGACGGATAAATCCCCGGGGAATTAGTGGATAGTTTTACAATAATGTATGGAGAAGCGTGATGGAGACGCGGATTGCAGTTGTGACCGGGGGAAGTCGGGGAATTGGCCGGGCCGTTGCCGTTGATCTGGCGGCGCACGGATATATGGTTGTAATCACGTACAGGCAAAACGACGAGGCTGCTGAGGAGTCGCTCAGAATGATCAGGGAGGCGGGCGGGAGCGCGGAGGCGGTAAAGTTTGACATCGCCAGCGCCGATGAGACAAGGCAGGCGATGGATGATCTGCTTAAGCGGTTGAGGCACGTTGATGCATTGATAAATAACGCCGGGATTGCGGCGGACGGACTTTTCATGACGATGTCCCAGGGTAGCTGGCAGAGGGTGATCGAGACGAATCTTAACGGCTTTTACAATGTGACGAGACCGGTCTTGCGGGGGATGATTCGCCGTAAAAAGGGGACAATAGTATCGTTGTCTTCCGTTTCGGCTCTGGTCGGAAACCGGGGGCAGGCCAATTACGCGGCAGCCAAGGCCGGCATAATTGCTGCCAGTCGAGCTATTGCCGCTGAAGCGGCAAGATTCGGAGTCAGAATAAATGTAGTTGCGCCAGGGGCGATTGAAACGGAAATGACAAAGGGAATCCAGCGGGAAAAAATGAAAGAGCTGATCCCGATGGGACGTCTCGGACGTCCCGAAGAGGTGGCAAGGGTAATTCGTTTTCTCTGTTCAGACGATTCTTCATACATTACCGGCCAGGTACTTTCGGTGAACGGCGGGATGTTTTGAAAAATCCGCGGCAATTCCCCTCCTCAAAAATGGTTTCCCTGCTCATTTTATTCAGGTAGCAGTGAGGAAAGTTTAGAGGGGCCCTTTTTTCTCTCTGTGGATAATTATGGCGTTTTCGATCAGGCGGCTGATGATCATTGAGGGCAGCATCCCGGCGCTTGCGGCCTGCTCAAAGAAAAAAGACGAGGGCGCCATGCCGGACGAGGAGTTCGGATCGGTAATCAATATGCGGCCGTTTTTCATATAAAATCCGTCTATACGTCCATAGGAGCGAAATCCGAGGGCGCGAAAGGCGCGGATGGCCTCCTGCTTTATCTTTTCCACGTCTTCCGCTGAGATGTTTCTGGGAGGGGTAAATTTTCGGCAGCGCCCGGGCATGTACTTGTCGTCATAGGTAAAATATTCGCTCTGAGGGTAAATCTCGGTTACTTCCAAGGCCTGATATTCACCAGCTTCCTCCAGTATTATTGTGGAAAACTCCTTTCCGTCGAGAAATTCCTCAACGAGAACGGCTCGGTCCCACTTCATGGCCTCTGTGATGCCGGCGGCAAGGGTTGCTTCGTTGCGCACGAGCGTGACGCCGATGCTCGATCCCTCCCGGGGCGGTTTGGCGAAGCAGGGAAAACCAATAACATCAGTAACTTCCTCTGTTATTTTCTGTGGGTTTTCAAGCCACTCCTGTTCCGGGACCAAAATGCTGCGGGGGACGCCGAGCCCCTCGGCTTGCAGTATTTTTTGCTGAATATGCTTGTCCATGCCGAGCGCGGAGGCCAGCACGCCGGCGCCGGTGTAAGGAATGCCGAGCAACTCCATGAGCCCCTGCAGGCAGCCGTCTTCGCCAAATTTCCCGTGCAGCGAAATGAAGGCGAAATCAATTTCGTTTTTTAGACCCTCATAGGAAATTCGTCGCGCTTCCTTCTCAAGACGTTCGGCAATATCTTTCGTTGTGTTCTGCGAGATGAGCTGCCAGGGAATCACCCAGAGACGCCCCGTTGCATCCATGAAAATCGGGACCGGCTCGTATGTGTCCCGATCGAGGTTGTCGTAAACATTTCTGCCGCTGTTGAGGGAAACCTCCCGTTCAGACGACATTCCCCCCAAAACTACGCCTATCCTTAATTTCTCCACAAAAATAACCTCTTAAAATAGAGCCAATTGCAAAACACCCAACGCTGTCATTCCCGCAACGATTCTGAGCGGGAATCTGGTTCTAACTGCTTGAAAAACCATATTCCCGATAGAGACATTCGGGAATGACAAATGGTTTTGCAATTGCCTCAATAGTAATAAATTTACCTGCCACGGTCGGTTTTAAATATCCCAGAAAAAGGTAACGCCGCTGGTCGGAAATATCCACGAGTCTTCGGGCATGCGCAGCTTCACGGATTCGTCCGGGATGCGGAGTATTTCCGGATTGTGGTTTTTCCCGGAGAAAAAACAGACATCCCGGACATTTTTTATGCCCGTTCCCCGGTAGTCGAACGAAATCTGCACGCCCCTTGTCGGATATACTACGTAGGCGGAGAATAACCGATTCCCCTTATTTTGCTTAGTTTCGATCTCGATCGCGACGCGGGCAAGGGTGTTTATCTTTTTCTGCAGGTCGTCCGTTCCGAACCATGCCTCAAACCCGTTTTCGGATGTGGCGGTTTTGAGCAGGGGAATGCTTTCGTTATCGATAAGGACAGTTTTTACCGTGAAATCAATCTCTTTTCCAAAATCATCTTCTTTGTTCATCTGCCAGCGGTATTCGCAAAGACTGTTTTCGAAAAGAGCAGCCAACTGTTCATCATTGAAGGCGCAGCCTATCATGAATTGCGAATTTCGCAGCTCTTTTGTGTATTCAATATGGGTTGTTACCTTGAAGCAGTTTTTGCGGCCCGGGTTTTTGTCAATTTCCGCAGCGGAAAATTCGGAGAATGTGACAGCGTAGCGAAAGTTGCTTCTCAAATCGAGGCGCCGATCGTTTTTACCGAACAGAATTTCAAACATCTCACTATAAATCGCGTTGCCCAGTTCGTCATTTTTCGCCCGCGCCTGAAAGCAACTGCGGATAATTCCATCGATTCTGGCGATCGACCGTTCCTCGCCGGGGATAAAAATGCGACGGAGGCGCGGTTCTATCCGATCAGGTCTGCCGTCTCGGCAAAAGACCCGCGGCGCCCGTTTGCCGACGGCGCAGAGGATTTCATAGCTGATGGAGTGTGATTTTACGGCTATCTCTTCGGCGGTAATTGTTTCGTTTCCCTGCTTTCCCATCAGCACGACCTCGTCGCCTACTGCGCAATCTTCCAGGCCGCTTATGTCGAGTGTGCACATGTCCATCGAGATTCGTCCGACGATTGGAACCCTTTTGCCCCGGACGAGCGCTTCGCCCTGATTGGAGAGAAGCCAACTGAGGCCGTCGCCGTAGCCTACTGGGATCGTAGCGATGCGCGTCGGTTTTCGCGTTATGAAGGTCCGTCCATAGCCTATCCCGTAACCCTCAGGAAAATCCTTGATCAGGGCCACCCGTGTCTTGAAGCTCATGACCGGGCTGAGCGCGAGCTTTTCTGTTGTCTCCGTAGAAGGATGGATGCCATAGGTTATAAGCCCCGGCCGCACCATGTCGAGGTTGTATTGCGGGTAGTTGACGATTGCTCCGCTGTTGGAGATGTGGCGAATCGGGATATTCAAGCCGGTTGCCTCGCTGCGCGTCAACATGTCCTGAAACGCCTTCCACTGCAAATTGTTGTAAAAAGAGGTGATTTCGCTTTCCGAAAAATGGGTGAATATCCCTTCTATCTTCAGATTAAGGAGGGCGGCGATTCTCTGGATGGCCTCCATGGCCTCTTTGCAAAGCATTCCCCCCCGGCCCATGCCGGTATCTACCTCAATGTGCACCGGCACGATAAGTTCCGCCTTGTGAGCTTTTTCATTAAGTTCCCGGGCGAAGTCCCAGGTGGAGACCGAGGGTGTCAGCTTGTATTTGATGATCTGCTCAATTTCAGGGGCCGTCGCGGGGGAGAGAATAACGATCGGTGCGGTTATTCCGCTGACGCGAAGCTGAACGCCTTCATCGGCGTTGGCGACGCCGAGAAAAGAGGCGCCGTTTTGCAGGGCCGCATTGGATATTTCAATCGCCCCGTGGCCGTAGCCATCCGCCTTTACAACCTGCATGATCTGAACGCCGGGTGCGAGGAGCTTTTTTATCGCCTTCCAGTTTGCGGCGAAGTGGCCGAGGTCAACCTCTACCCAACTGCGATATTGCAGCGTTTCATCAAAAGTCATTGAATATCCTCAACAGTTTACGGATTCTCTGTTCCCTGTTCTCAGTTTCCGGTTCACATTTGCATGAAAATCTCCCCTTTGCCAAAGGGGGGCAAGGGGGGATTTTCATGCTTCGTTGTGCCCTACGGGCATGGGGGTTTTTATATAACCGTCACGACCAATAACTGTCAACCGGAAACCGTGAACTGTGAACCGTCAACCGGAAACCGTGAACTGTTGTTTCCCTATTTTTTTGTCATCGTAAATACGCCGTCCCACTCGCCCTCGGGAGGATTCTCTTTTAACGCCTCGCAGCGCTCGATGTAGAGCTGTGCCGGATAATCACCCGGTTTTTCCTCTAAAACCTTGTTGAATTGAGCTATTGCTTCATCCCATCTGCCATCCCGGTACGATTGCAGACCAGTTGCGAAAATTTCTGCAAATCCCTGCCACTGCGCCTTATCTTTTTGTTCTCCGAGCAGCTCGAATATCCGCACCGGCAGTTTTTTCCCTTTAACACGAACGGCATCCAATTCCCTGAAGAAAAATTCATCCTTCACGATTTTGTGAGTAAACTCGCTGACGATGATGTTTGTTCCATATTCTTTATTGGTTCCCTCCAGCCGGGAGGAAAGATTCACGCTGTCTCCCATGACTGTGTAGTCAAACCGCATTTCGGAGCCCATGTTTCCTACTACCATATCGCCGGTGTTGATCCCGATCCCGATATTTATCGCCGGCCAGCCCTCACTGGCCCACTTTATTCGCAAGCGCTTTAATTCCGACATCATCTCCACGGCGGTAAGGCAGGCGCGCCGGGCATGGTCAGGCTGGTCCAGCGGGGCGCCGAAAACCGCCATAATCGCGTCACCGATGTATTTGTCAAGCAGCCCATCGTATTTGAAGACGATGTTCGTCATGGCGGTCAGGTACTCGTTTAAAAGCTGTACCAGCTGTTCAGGTTGGAGCTGTTCGGAAATGCTGGTGAAGCCTCTGATGTCGGAGAACATCACCGACAGGTTTTTTTTGTCGCCGCCCAGTTTTAATTTGCTGGGGTCCTTCAATATTTCGTTTACGACGGAAGCGGTCAGGTAGTATTGAAAGGCGCCCCGGATCTTCTTCTTTTCCCGTTCTTCCGTTACGTAGCGATAAACCGTTATTCCCAGGTAGGAGGCAAGCATCGCGAGCAACGGATAGATCATGTTCATCCAGACGTTGTAATGGATAAAGATATTAGTGTTGATGATTATAAAGGCCACGATGAGCGAACCGCTCAAGGCCATTCCCGCCATTGCCTTCAGGCGGGGGAGAAGAAACCCGATAAGCAGACCGACGAAGACAATAATGCAGACATCAATGAATTTTATCCATCCGGAGTGGATAAGGAAATTTTGCCGCAGGATATTGTCGATGACGGTTGCATGAATCTCTACACCCGGATAAACGGAGCTGAAGGGTGTGTTTCTCATGTCATAGATGCCCGTTGCCGTGGCGCCGACCAGCACGATCTTTCCCTTTATTTTGTCGAGAGCTATGCGCCCCTTCAGGATATCCGAAACCGAATAGTGGGGGAATGTCTTGGGCGGCCCGAGGTAGTTGATGAGCAGTCTGCCCTCCTCATCAGTCGGTATTCTGAACTTGTCAAGACGGATGCTTTCCACTCCAAAATCGGCTATATTCAAGGCGAGCATGGGCCATTCCAGATACTGAACCAGCAGGGAAAGCGCCAGTGATGAATAGTAGTTATCACGGAATTTAATCACGAGCGGCGACCAGCGGATGGTTCCGTCCATATCGGGGAAGGCATTGAAATACCCGCCATTTTCAGCCGCTTCCGATATGACCGGAAGATTGGGCTGCACCGCGTAGGCACGGACTATTGGCGAGTCGTCGGCTTCTTTTGTCCTTTTCACCATCGAAAAACGGCCATTGGCGATCGCTTCCTCCGAAGCTTTGATCTGAGCCTCTTGCAGATGGCCAACCTCTTTTGCGCTGATATGAAAGAAATAGCCGAGGGTTACATTTTGGGTCTTTGCTATGGATTCGGCAAGGAGGGCGTCGGTGTCCGCCTCCTTTTTTTTCCTCTCCAGGATATTGGTAAATTTGCCGTCGGCGCCGGTATTTTTAACATCACGCAGGATGTCCTGTACCGTTTTAAGGCTGGAGTTATTGTCAGGCTCGGCAAATACTATATCAAATCCGACAGCCCTGGCGCCCTGTTCTTTTAATTTTTTGGTAAGCTCAGCAATCGTTGTTCTCGGCCAAGGCCATCTTCCCAATTCGCTCAGGCTCTTTTCATCAATGGTCACGATAACGGTCTCTGCCCCCGCAGGGATCGCTCCGCGGGAGACGGTGCGCAAGTCGAAGGCCTTTAATTCCATAAAGCGCAGGAAGCTGGGGTCAATAAAAAAGAGAACTATGGTGGCCACTATCACCAAAACAGCGATCTTCAAAGGCGATACAGAAAATAATTTATTCAGGATTTTTTTCACGGAGCATTTCCTCTTTATCAGTTTGAAGATGTTATCGTTTCTTTGATGACTATCATAAAATCAGCGGCGATAATAGCAAGGTTGTGTTTTAAGTCAAGAAAACTATCGCAAATTTTTTGTACTGCGATTATGTTACCCTTGTTTGTGTGGAAACAATAAATGGCGATTCCATCTTCACGTGATGATAGCAATATCTGAAATAAACCTTGACAATAAGCCGCTCGTGCGTTAGAAGTCCCGGACAATAAATGACGCGGGGTGGAGCAGTCCGGTAGCTCGTTGGGCTCATAACCCAAAGGTCAGAGGTTCGAATCCTCTCCCCGCTACCAAAAAAAATCAGGGTGTTAAGCGGGATGCTTAACACCTTTTTCTTTGCCTGTTTAACCTATTGATAACCACTTGCAGTTTTCAGTATTGGGAGGGAAATGCCTGTTAATCGTGTTGCAGAAATATTGCGATTAAATCCGCAACGCGTGTGGAACCTGTTTAATTACTGGGTCGGCAAAGCGGTAGAGTCAGATGATCCTTCCAAAATAACCAAGCTGGGGGTGGATGGGACCTCAACCCGCAAGGGTCACAATTACGCCACATTGGGAGTTGATCTGGATGAATCCCTCATTGTTTATGTAAGTGAGGGAAAAGGCAAGACGACGTTACAGGAGATCAAACAACATCTTGACAAAAAAGGTGTTCCTGAAAAACAGGCGGATCAGATCAGTATGGATTTATCGTCGCCATTGCTGGTGTGGCGTCCAAGTTTCAATCCACGCCCCCGCGCGGGGGGCGACATGACTAGTTCCGGCTATTAATGACAAACCTGACATTTCAATCCACGCCCCCGCGCGGGGGGCGACATCGAGCCCACGGCAGGGATCGGTGTCATTCGTTATTTCAATCCACGCCCCCGCGCGGGGGGCGACTTTGGTAAGTGACCAGCCCCCGTTGCCATGCCCATTTCAATCCACGCCCCCGCGCGGGGGGCGACGCTGCGATCGTGGCCGGGGATGCGCCGTGATTGCAATTTCAATCCACGCCCCCGCGCGGGGGGCGACCATCGGCACTGGCGCTTTTCGCGAGCTCACCGATATTTCAATCCACGCCCCCGCGCGGGGGGCGACCATCCTTGGCGTTAAGTTCCGGAGTGACGACCGAATTTCAATCCACGCCCCCGCGCGGGGGGCGACCTGATTTCTCGTTCATATTCCTCTGCAATACCCATTTCAATCCACGCCCCCGCGCGGGGGGCGACCGCAGGAAACGCAGTGAGCAAGCACCAGAAGATATTTCAATCCACGCCCCCGCGCGGGGGGCGACCGCAGGAAACGCAGTGAGCAAGCACCAGAAGATATTTCAATCCACGCCCCCGCGCGGGGGGCGACCGCTACCGATATCGGTGGAGGGTGTACCTCTGGCCAATTTCAATCCACGCCCCCGCGCGGGGGGCGACCCGGTTGTGATACCGCCCAGGCCGGCGTTAAGTTATTTCAATCCACGCCCCCGCGCGGGGGGCGACAGAATATCAGGAAAAACTTTGCGAGCTCGTTCGGATTTCAATCCACGCCCCCGCGCGGGGGGCGACGGTGTAAATGCACCCGACGTAACCAGTGTTTCCAATTTCAATCCACGCCCCCGCGCGGGGGGCGACATTGCTTCAAACCGAGCACAAACGCAATCCCACATTTCAATCCACGCCCCCGCGCGGGGGGCGACATTGCTTCAAACCGAGCACAAACGCAATCCCACATTTCAATCCACGCCCCCGCGCGGGGGGCGACCGCAACGTAGAGAGCCCCGGCAGAGCATTCAACATTTCAATCCACGCCCCCGCGCGGGGGGCGACAAATAGCGATTTTGTTGGCGGCTGTGGTTTCCATATTTCAATCCACGCCCCCGCGCGGGGGGCGACATCGTTGATAGCAGCAGCCACAGCAGCCTGAATAATTTCAATCCACGCCCCCGCGCGGGGGGCGACAAACTCAATTTCAATAAAAGAGCGATAAACAGTAATTTCAATCCACGCCCCCGCGCGGGGGGCGACGGCGTCGCACGTGCCGGATGCGCTTTTCGATCTGAATTTCAATCCACGCCCCCGCGCGGGGGGCGACGCTCGCGGCGGATTTCTCGCTGCGTGACGACCATCGATTTCAATCCACGCCCCCGCGCGGGGGGCGACGCAGTACTCGCATGATGGTTTCGCTCTGATCAGCCATTTCAATCCACGCCCCCGCGCGGGGGGCGACTCTTTCTGGATTAAGTTCATCCTGAGCCATTTGTATTTCAATCCACGCCCCCGCGCGGGGGGCGACACCAGTAACCTTGTTCAATAATGGCTTTATAACTATTTCAATCCACGCCCCCGCGCGGGGGGCGACTTTTTTTGCAGATCCGTTTTCTTCGCCACAAACTATTTCAATCCACGCCCCCGCGCGGGGGGCGACTCAATTTCATCCTGATGTGAGCGATACTGATACCATTTCAATCCACGCCCCCGCGCGGGGGGCGACTAACGGAGTGCAAATAACGACATACCATTAAGTAATTTCAATCCACGCCCCCGCGCGGGGGGCGACCCTCAACTGTGTTAAAGTGGCCATCTGTGCAAGGATTTCAATCCACGCCCCCGCGCGGGGGGCGACATTGTAGCATTGACGCGCCTTTCCCGATGATAAATTTCAATCCACGCCCCCGCGCGGGGGGCGACTTCTCCAAAAGGGAGTAGAGCATATTTCGCATTTATTTCAATCCACGCCCCCGCGCGGGGGGCGACGCCGCCAGCGGTTTTGATTAAGCCGGTGAAGGTTATTTCAATCCACGCCCCCGCGCGGGGGGCGACATTGTAGCATTGACGCGCCTTTCCCGATGATAAATTTCAATCCACGCCCCCGCGCGGGGGGCGACATTGTAGCATTGACGCGCCTTTCCCGATGATAAATTTCAATCCACGCCCCCGCGCGGGGGGCGACCATTGTAGCATTGACGCGCCTTTCCCGATGATAAATTTCAATCCACGCCCCCGCGCGGGGGGCGACAATAGCTGCTGGACTCGCTTGTGGGCGGGCTTAAATTTCAATCCACGCCCCCGCGCGGGGGGCGACACCAGAGGAAGTCAGTAAAGGCGGTGTCAATATATTTCAATCCACGCCCCCGCGCGGGGGGCGACTGTGGCCTTGCGTTTGTCCTGGGGTTGAAGCAATATTTCAATCCACGCCCCCGCGCGGGGGGCGACATCAAGCCAATGCGCCAATTCTTCGGGAGTCTCATTTCAATCCACGCCCCCGCGCGGGGGGCGACTTTGGTATAGGCTCCGCCGCTCCGCTTAATAGCTCATTTCAATCCACGCCCCCGCGCGGGGGGCGACTGTGCCGCGACCCTCTCGTTATAACAGGGCTCATATTTCAATCCACGCCCCCGCGCGGGGGGCGACTTCTGTTTAGCCGGGCGACAGCCCGGCGCAGCCTATTTCAATCCACGCCCCCGCGCGGGGGGCGACGCACTTCATCCGCATGTTTTTCCAAATCGTTCCCATTTCAATCCACGCCCCCGCGCGGGGGGCGACGCCGATGCATATACCGCAGAAAAGGACGTCTATATTTCAATCCACGCCCCCGCGCGGGGGGCGACGGATATCGTCGATAAAGGGATTCCTAAATATCTTATTTCAATCCACGCCCCCGCGCGGGGGGCGACTTTCCGCAATCAGCACCTGCTTTTGCATATCCCATTTCAATCCACGCCCCCGCGCGGGGGGCGACCGTCCTTTCCGGCGGTTGGGTGGCCGATGCTGTTATTTCAATCCACGCCCCCGCGCGGGGGGCGACCTGGCCTCCGACCTCGCCGAATGGGGCGAGGATTTATTTCAATCCACGCCCCCGCGCGGGGGGCGACTGCGGGGCAGATCTGGGGAAAAATGTCCGCGTTATTTCAATCCACGCCCCCGCGCGGGGGGCGACACCGGCTGCCGGTTGGGTCAAGGATCTGATTTGATTTCAATCCACGCCCCCGCGCGGGGGGCGACTTTTCAGGTAGTTGTGGGAGTCCAGCCCGTCGGCATTTCAATCCACGCCCCCGCGCGGGGGGCGACCCGGGATTGCCGTCATCGAGGTCAATTAAATGTTTGATTTCAATCCACGCCCCCGCGCGGGGGGCGACTTGGGCGCACCCATGTTACAGGCTCTTAAAAAAATTTCAATCCACGCCCCCGCGCGGGGGGCGACTCGGGTTTTGGGCGGTCAACGGGCTGGATATGTTATTTCAATCCACGCCCCCGCGCGGGGGGCGACATTTACAATCAGGTATTGCAGAGGAATATGATCGAATTTCAATCCACGCCCCCGCGCGGGGGGCGACGCTGCGAATATGTTATTATGTAGTTGCTGGGTTTATTTCAATCCACGCCCCCGCGCGGGGGGCGACAAATTGCGGTTTTGATCGGGGCTGTTGTTTGTATATTTCAATCCACGCCCCCGCGCGGGGGGCGACGTATGTTGGTAATTTCGATGGTCAGGCGGTATTGATTTCAATCCACGCCCCCGCGCGGGGGGCGACAACATCCGACGGCGGATAAACACCCGCAAACGTTATTTCAATCCACGCCCCCGCGCGGGGGGCGACATTTTCAAAAACTCAATAAAATCAACAATAATCAATTTCAATCCACGCCCCCGCGCGGGGGGCGACCACGTTCAAGGTGAAGGTCTTTCAGTTTCTTATTATTTCAATCCACGCCCCCGCGCGGGGGGCGACACAACCTGGTGGCCGTGCATATCGGGCTTCGGGAATTTCAATCCACGCCCCCGCGCGGGGGGCGACTTATGTCGGAAATTTTGGCGGCAAGATTATTCTTATTTCAATCCACGCCCCCGCGCGGGGGGCGACTCAGTTATTCCGGGGCGTTCGGGGTGTAGTCAAAATTTCAATCCACGCCCCCGCGCGGGGGGCGACATCTCTGCCTGCGGCGGTAACATCTGAGGGACAGATTTCAATCCACGCCCCCGCGCGGGGGGCGACGCTCGTCATCCGGACACTCGGCGATCGCTGCGTTATTTCAATCCACGCCCCCGCGCGGGGGGCGACGTCCTCGTCGCCACCAAGGATTTCATGGGCTTATGATTTCAATCCACGCCCCCGCGCGGGGGGCGACGTCCTCGTCGCCACCAAGGATTTCATGGGCTTATGATTTCAATCCACGCCCCCGCGCGGGGGGCGACCGACCGCGCCGGGTCTTGCCCCTCGTCTCCATCAATTTCAATCCACGCCCCCGCGCGGGGGGCGACAGACACTTGGCGTGGTGGTGGAGCAAGTCGGAAAATTTCAATCCACGCCCCCGCGCGGGGGGCGACTCCGCGTCGAACAGCCGTTTCAACTCCTCCAGGAATTTCAATCCACGCCCCCGCGCGGGGGGCGACCAAAGGGGGGCATGGCACAGTCGTGCCCCCCTCCCATTTCAATCCACGCCCCCGCGCGGGGGGCGACTTCAAAAGGGTCTCCGCGTCGAGCTTTTCGACGGCATTTCAATCCACGCCCCCGCGCGGGGGGCGACTCCGCCCGTAGTGCGTCCGGCCCGGCCATAACAAATTTCAATCCACGCCCCCGCGCGGGGGGCGACGGATTATCAATCCGAATTTTCCCGGATCTCCACGATTTCAATCCACGCCCCCGCGCGGGGGGCGACTTCTGAGGCGGGCCTATAAAGCATCTGGCAAGTTATTTCAATCCACGCCCCCGCGCGGGGGGCGACTCCAGCGTCAACAGGTAGCCGACCAGGTAGCGATTTCAATCCACGCCCCCGCGCGGGGGGCGACATAAATGGGAGGGCCTATTCGTACGCAGCCGGGATTTCAATCCACGCCCCCGCGCGGGGGGCGACCCATCTCCAGGGATGACCGCACCCCAACCTGAGCATTTCAATCCACGCCCCCGCGCGGGGGGCGACAGGTCATACTCTTCCCGGCTAGTCCCTTGTCACCATTTCAATCCACGCCCCCGCGCGGGGGGCGACGCACCCGGCCAGCTCGGATATCTTGCGGGCCGTATTTCAATCCACGCCCCCGCGCGGGGGGCGACGATCGCGTGGGCCAGCGCCATTGCAATCGTCCGGATTTCAATCCACGCCCCCGCGCGGGGGGCGACTTTACCGCATTCGTCCACCAGCTCGCCCAACCGGATTTCAATCCACGCCCCCGCGCGGGGGGCGACCTGCATGGTGCGCATGTTTTGCGTCGTGTAGAGGATTTCAATCCACGCCCCCGCGCGGGGGGCGACTCGATAGAGATCTCGCCCGCCAGATCAAACGCTATTTCAATCCACGCCCCCGCGCGGGGGGCGACCCAATTTGCCGTCTGGGGAAGGATAGCGGATTAAATTTCAATCCACGCCCCCGCGCGGGGGGCGACTGAAACGACTCGTCGTCTGCACAGCCCGACTTGATATTTCAATCCACGCCCCCGCGCGGGGGGCGACTTCCACCCAATGCTGGATCGGGGCAATGGGCGGATTTCAATCCACGCCCCCGCGCGGGGGGCGACAAACTGCTTCAGCGCCCGGTCGATCGCGTTTTTATTTCAATCCACGCCCCCGCGCGGGGGGCGACGAAAAAGCGCCGCCCTTCCTCACTCTTGTTGTCATTTCAATCCACGCCCCCGCGCGGGGGGCGACTGCGGGTCCCGCCGGGGCGACCTCCGGGAGGAGGATTTCAATCCACGCCCCCGCGCGGGGGGCGACTGATTCAGGAAAAGCGGCCGGACCTCCTCGTCGGATTTCAATCCACGCCCCCGCGCGGGGGGCGACGATCGGGGCCGGGGCATCATCGCGATCAGGCGGAATTTCAATCCACGCCCCCGCGCGGGGGGCGACCGTTGTCGCCGTCAGCCTGGGGGCTGATCCCGGATTTCAATCCACGCCCCCGCGCGGGGGGCGACTTGTGCCGCGCTTCGATATTGCACGAGCGATAAATTTCAATCCACGCCCCCGCGCGGGGGGCGACTGCGGTGCTCTGGTTTTAAGGTCAGGCCGATCCAATTTCAATCCACGCCCCCGCGCGGGGGGCGACGGATCACACTCCAGGCGGCTACCAGCCCTGCTAAATTTCAATCCACGCCCCCGCGCGGGGGGCGACTTCAGGATGGAACAGTTGGAGCTCAAAACATTTAATTTCAATCCACGCCCCCGCGCGGGGGGCGACATCCGCCCCTTCAATTCGTCTTCGCCGATCAGTAATTTCAATCCACGCCCCCGCGCGGGGGGCGACCCTGGCTGATGGCGTATTGCCGCTTTCCGAGGGTATTTCAATCCACGCCCCCGCGCGGGGGGCGACCGCGACCAGGCCGTCATTCACAGGCGACTCGGCATTTCAATCCACGCCCCCGCGCGGGGGGCGACGATCGCGCAGTTACAAGCCCGGCTTGATGAACTGATTTCAATCCACGCCCCCGCGCGGGGGGCGACCCGAGCCTCATCATCTTCCCATTGCAGGTCGGATCATTTCAATCCACGCCCCCGCGCGGGGGGCGACCGGACCCGCTTGGATTTCTTTTGAGCAGTCTCGGCATTTCAATCCACGCCCCCGCGCGGGGGGCGACGGCTCCTCTCCGGCGGGCGTCAGGCCGATGGTGCCATTTCAATCCACGCCCCCGCGCGGGGGGCGACTGTATTTCTGTAACATACCTACACAACAAACAATATTTGTATCATTTCGCGCACCTTTTCAAAAAAATGCATTCACTTCCACTTGTCAAAGAGCTATTTCTAAATAACTTGTAGAATCACTCATTTACGATTAGCGCGAAGTGCCCGGGGAAATCATGACAGCTTCTGGTTCGCGGTGGTCATTTAGACTATCAACGGTCCCTCCTGATCCAACGATTTCTTTGCGCCAATATGCTCAACCCGGTGTTTCCAGTTCGAGCCAAGAAAATAAAAACGCAGACTGTCTTCCGCTGGATTGATTTCCTTGATCAGTTTGTTTCGCAGTTCTGCCCACTGTGCCGGGTCAACGATGCACTCAAAAACCGAGTACTGCACCCGCTGGCCGTAGTTCTGGCAGGTCTTGGCCACCCGATGCAGGCGTCTCTGCCCCGCCGGAACGACCGTTGCGACATCATAACTGACAAGAACAAGCATTACACCTCCTTATCTCACCTCAATCCCTACCCCGGCAAGGGACACTGCCCCCCCTTACTTCCATATAAAAGGCGGATAACCATCAAGATCGCCTCGCAGATACCTTGCCATTAGCATTGCCTGTATATGAAAAAGCGTCCCTATTGTAACCTTTTCCTCCAGAAAGGGATGCACGATTTCCTCCTGCTTTCGTTCCTGATAAGCCACAAGCACGGTCTTGCGGGTATCGTCCGTCATCAGTACCGCGCCTGATTCGCTCTTTTTAAATCCCTTTCCCTGCACCTGGCGGAGGTTGATCAGTGAAAGGGTCAGCCGGTCAGCCAAAAACGACCGGAATTCCTCCATCATGTCGAGGGCTAAGCTTGGCCTCCCGGGACGATCCCGATGGAGAAATCCCACCGCCGGATCAAGCCCGACTCCCTCCAGGGCTGAGCGGACATCATGCACAAGTAGCGTATAAATGAAAGAAAGCAGGGCATTGACGTTGTCCAGCGGTGGCCGGCGGTTTCGCTCCTGGAACGAAAAGGCCTCTTTCTGTGCCACGATCAGGTGGTCGAAGACGCTGAAGTAAATATGCGCCGCGTCCCCCTCGCATCCCCTGAGTTCATCCAGCGGCCTATTTTTATTCAACTGTTCGAGATAATTGCTCAAACGCTTTACGGCAAAACCCACCTTATCCGCATCGATCTTATCCGCATGATCACGAAGCGCACGCTGAAGGACGGTCCGGCTGTTGGCGATCTTGCCGGTCAAAACCGCCCGCGCGATATCGGCGGAGGCCTGCACGTCATCGGCCTTGCGATATTGCTCCCGCCGGAGGAGAACATTCCCGGAGACCGGCCCCTGCACACGCGCAAGAAAGCGCCCGTGTTCCGTTAGAAAACTGATGCCGACGCCATTTTCCGCGCAAAAGCCCATTAAAAAGGGGCTGCACGACACATTCCCAAAGCAGACAATCCCGCCTATCGTATGGACGGGAAGCCGAAGGCGGATTTCCTTCTCAATTTTGACGACTATCGTCTCGCCCTCTTTGGCAAGATATGCGCCCTGAGTTGTGACAAACAGGGTGTTGAGGTATTTTTTCATCGCTCCCCATATCACGTATAATACCTAATTTATTACCCATATCTGGCGCTATTACCTAATTACCGCGCTTGTTCCATTTTGCGTTTCTTCCACGGCCAAGACATTCAATAGCACCTTGAATTTGCAGGTCTTTAAGCTTTCGGCAAGAATATTTTTCATTACTTTCCCCGCGCAAGCTCAAGATATTTTTGAACTGAGCGCTGTTTCTGCATGGCTTTCGGCAGACACTCTGATATCAGCGAGCAGTTTTCGCACCGCTTCGAATAAACCGGCGGGGGCGTAATGCCGGAGTTTATTAATTCGCGTGTCAGGCGGGCAGTCTCTTCCGTCTCCCGGCGCAGAGCCGTATCAAAGGAAACGTCAAACCTTCGCTTTGTCTGGCCATAGAAAAGAGCCCCTGCGGGAATAGCAACGGAAAGCATCTCCTCCAGGCAGATTGCCTGCGCGCAAAGCTGAACCTTGTCGCTATTGTCTGCCTTTGGCTTTCCCCTTTTGTATTCAACGGGAAAGGGAAGCCAGGAACCTTCCAGTTGTCGGTGAAACTCCACCACATCGGCTTTTCCGATCAGCCCCACGCGGAGCGACCTAATCGACACGCCGTAGTCAATCCTGATATCGCCCCGGACGGCATGATTTTCTTCGTGCACATGTTCATGCATAATTCGCCCTTCGGCGGTGCGCACATTCTCCTGCCAAATCTGCTCGATATGGATCAGGGCGCACTGGCGCGGACAGAAGGCGTAGTGTTGCAGGGCCGAAAGCATGACAAGGTTGTCTAACGGCTCGTCCGTCATTTTCTGCGTCCTCGCTTTGGGGTATCAGCGATTCGCTTTACCTCTTCGATTGCCTCCAGACAGTGCAATTCAACTTCGGAAGTCGCATTGATCAGTTCCCGATGGTAAAGCTCGTATTCGGCATGAGCCTTTGCCAGTGCCTCGTCATGGGTAATCTTCCCGGCGTCGGTCAGGATGTCCCGTCCGCTGAGCTTGAGAAAATCGTCCAGCTTTGCCAGCCAGTCTCGCATGTGCATGGGGTGGCGGCCCAGGGCCTGAAGCTCGGCGAAGTCCAGATACATGCTGACAATCCGGT
Organism: Syntrophales bacterium; assembly: GCA_023229765.1. Taxonomy (NCBI): domain Bacteria; kingdom Pseudomonadati; phylum Thermodesulfobacteriota; class Syntrophia; order Syntrophales; species Syntrophales bacterium. The sequence continues at coordinate 121,150 of JALNYO010000005.1, forward strand.
TCAGAAGGTCAAGCTCTTTTTCGTTCAGGTAATTCTTGGCAACCTCGGCATCCGCCTTCCGGGGCGCTTCCCCCGACCAGACCGTCATCCCCATGTGCGGTTTTGCGGCATCGGCGCGGCGGTAGATTACCTCGGCGGCCGTCTGCCCGTGGGCGGCCCAGTGCATCTTGTTCTGAACAGCAGCGAAAAACTGCCGCGACATCTCCGCATCCGGCGCGTAGTCGATGCTTGTCGCGTAGATGTCCAGGATCTTCCGCCAGAAGATCTTTTCGGAGGAGCGGATGTCCCGGATGCGGGCGAGCAGTTCGTCGAAGTAGCCGATGTTCCCGGCCTTTTTCAGCCGCTCATCGTCAAGGGCAAACCCCTTGATAATGTATTCCCGCAGCCGTTGGGTGGCCCAAATGCGAAACTGCGTGCCGCGCAGGGATTTCACCCGGTAGCCGACGGAAATGATCACGTCGAGGTTGTAATGCGCCGTATCATAATTTTTCCCGTCAGCGGCAGTTATCCGGAAATTCCGGATAACTGATTCCGATGATAGTTCTCCCTCGGTAAAGATGTTTTTGATGTGCTCATTGATTGTCCTGACATCCTTCTGAAACAACTCTGCCATCAGTTTTTGACTCAACCAGACGGTCTCATCTTGTAGCCGAACCTCGATTTTCGTCTGTCCGTCAGCCGTCTGGTAGAGAATCAGTCCGCCTTTTTTAGATACTTGTTCATTGTTTGTTTTCATTAACCACCCTATCGCCGATCCGTAAATTCGGTACGGCACAATCGTTTTCATAGAATTTCCCATCTGCTGACTTCATTGTCAGTTGTCCGATTTCTTCGAACAACTCTGAGGGTCCTTCTACAGAGATATTCTTCTGTAAGTCGCTACAATACTTTCCTGGACGTTCGGAGCCCGACATCTCTCCGGCAATATAAATCATTGAGAACCACCATTCCCCATTATGAGGCTCTTGCCAAATCCGCTTTCCTTTGAAAACCCCAAGATGAATTTCCATCTATTGTTTCCCGATTTTCAATATCCTTCAATAATTTCCGGTCTCGGCCAATTGGTAGGATTGCCTTCGGGCCCTTTGCCTTCTTCCCATGAAAGTAACTCGTCGAGCTTGTCCGTATCCTTTACGATAAGACTGCGATGAACTTTTGCGGATGATGTTTGGCCGGAAGAACAATTGTGTTTCCACCAGACAACCTTGAGAACCTCCATCGTACCTGCTGGCCGCGCGGAAGATTCATCATTTTCGAAGAGTTTCGGGAGTACCTCTTTTATCTTCTGAGCATCATCATCATTAAACCCTGTTTTCCTTGCGAGCTGAGGGCTCATGCTTCCATAGAAGACGTAGATACCGTGGTCTACCCGATGCTTCATTCCCATTGTGTCAGAGCCACGTTTCGTACCATCGCCTTCGCTACTTACGCTTTTGGTTATTTGTTCGCTCGTTATACTGACCGGGCTCACACTGAACGCCGGCTGTACAGTTACTGGACCACGTATGCCAATCGATACGCTCTTGTCCTCGCTTGCCTCTTCCCCTTCTTTTGCCTTACCTTTTTTCCCACCTGATGCTTTGAAGGCGAATAACTGACCGAAAGCGCGCACATCGAACCATTTATTACATGCCGTATCGATAATATTTTCAGTTCCCTTGGCTCCCTGGAGACCCTCGTCAGCACGAGATTTCAGGCTAACATGCTTGTCTATCTTGCTATCGTCGGATTGGACAAAAATTGGAACGTCTCTTTCCATGAGGCGATTGCGAATCTTGCGCTTAATGCAAACATCGGACACTTCGCCTTCGCCTTCGTAGGTTGTCCGAGGCCGATTGCCGTTCAGAGGATCGCCGTTTGGGTTGGCATTCTTGACCCGAAACACTACCGCAAAATCGATTTTCTTTGTGAGACTTGTTTTTTTTTCGCTCATGTCATTCTCCTCCCTCATTGATTTCTTCATTTGATTTCATTGATTCTGCATCTTGGTCTTTCTTTCCTTCTTTCCCAAGTCGAGCAGACCGCTGGCAATGGTAACCTATAAGAAATTCCCCGGATAAGCCCTTGTCGGAAATAAAATCATCGGCGCCGAACGAGCAGATGATATTGTCTATCTCCTTCTCCAAAAGGTACAACCATCCTGCCTGCCTCGACCTGAGTCGTGATTTGTAAGGTGCGAGTGACAGCTCGATTGTGCGCCATGTCGAATATGGCCTATCCGCAAATCGTTGCATCAACCTTGCCGCATTCGTCTCCCTATTTTCGTCGGCCAGTCTGAGAGCATCACTTTCTAACCGCTCCGCCATAGCGAGAAGACGTCCATAGAGATAGTCTCTCGTTGTTCGATCCTTTTCTAGTGCCATATCGTACCGCCTTTCTGTGTTGTGATGTCTGTAAAGAGCACAGGCAATCCCGAGAGCCTTCTCCCATGCCCACCTTTCTATTCCGTTTCTGTTGCTTGCGCGTCTGACGCATGACACGACGAGATCGCGGGGTATCGGAGTTCGATCGACGATGCAGGGAAGGAGGCGCTCGACCGTTGCCTTGCGAAGCTTCTCGTCAATGTGCATTTTTTTGTCTCGCCATGTCCCAAACGCAACTTCTGCAATATCTTTTGGTGAAGGAGCGCCGTCGAAGACGACACCGTTGCCGTAATCTTGATGCCACTTACACCCCGAGTGCCACTCTTCAACCCTCGCGATCAAATCAGAACCGGTCAGTTCGCGGTAAAAGGTAATCGCCATTCGACCGGGAGTAGCTGAGTCAAGAGCCATGACAACGATATCGTCTGTTGGTCCTATAGCTTTGGAATACCCCTCGATTCTCTTGGAAAATGCCGTGCCGAACTCCTGTGCTGTGTAGCAGTCTTTCTTTGGGGCTTCTTCATTCGTATCCCCGGATACGAGGGAGTATGTGTCGGCAAAGGGGTCGGGAATGTCAGCTCCTGAAACAGCCCATGCGATAACTGATTGAACGCCTTTTTTCCCTTGCCGTGATATCAACCATCTCAAAGCGTTATGCGCTTTCTGGGTAGAGTCAAAACTGACGCCACAAGCTTCGTCCGATGTCGTAAACCGTCCACTGAAAGTGTAGCCGCAGTTGTCATTGACCTTAATCTTCCCATTCTTATCTTTCGTTTTTCCTGATGAAATTAGTTTCGCCTTGTCGCCATCATTTCTTATCTTAGCGGGATGCATATCGGCCAAAGTCGTTTCTTCGCCAGTTACATAGCACAGCCCCTTATCTGGTTTAAGGCTCCGGTAATATTTTTGCCATAAATCCCATAGCTCCTTGTCTGACCAAACCTCAGAATGAAGCACATCAGGGATTTCTATCGACCAGCGGATGAATGCATCGGCTTGCCAAGGTTTGTATTTTCCGTCTTTATCAAACCCTCCGGGGAGAAGTGAGAATATATCGAATTTACTTTTATCTTGTTTGCTTCCGCTCTCAGGTCTTTGATTGGCAAGCGCGGGTTGTTCGCTACCATCAAATGCACAATGTAATATTTTTGCAGTAACGAGATCTTCAATCGTGCGCCCCTTCGATACATACTTAAGAACGGCTTGAAGCTTCATATTATCCAGATCGGAAGCGGACCACTTTTTCAACAACTCAAGATACATTTCATAGCAGAGGTCTTTCTCGCCTCCGTATTCCTTGTAGTCAGCCGCAACATATTGCAGCTTATCGCAAAGGGGATGGGGTGTAGTGCCGCTCGTCCTCCCGGCTGAGTCCTCAGTGGCAGGGATTATAGTTCGCGACTCGAGCTTGGGAACCAATACCGCCCTAAGGAAGTTACCTTCTCCGTCAATGGTGATAGTTATGTGCGCCTTTTGCGTCGAATGGCAGACTGGCAGAAGTGGAACCTCGTCATTTGGATTCCCAATCTCTCGTTCGCAGTTTTCATAAGTTCGGTACAGTTTCTCAATCCAACTCATGGCAAAGCCCCTCCTCTTCGAGACCCACGGACTTGGGCGGCTTGGGTATCATCTCGCGAACAAGTTTTCGGATGGTACAATCTTTGGGTCTATCGAATTCAATAATGCCGTCTTTCATCACCGGCCTGCTGAACCTGCTCCAGAGTTCATTCTTTCCGATCTCATCAGGATAATCAAAGCCATGAAACATGAGACCAAAAGCGAGTTCTCCAGCATCGTCGTATACTCCTTTGCCGTCACCGAATACACATTGCTCGACATAGCCTTGGCACTCCCTCGTCCCGAAAAAAATGTCTTGCCTGCCGCCCCGATCAATCATCCTATTGGCAACGCTCCAATGCTTTCCGTCGATGCGGTCTTTCGCCATGTCCTCGCGGAAAGGGTTCCACACGAAATGCGCCCTCACCTGATATTCGACATCGGCAAGGTAGGTATAAATGGCGAGCGAATTTCCACCACTGAAATCAAGGGGCTTCATGCTTTTCGATTGCGTCCGTATCCTTTTCATAATCCGCACTTTGTCGATGACCCAGACGAAGGTCGGCTTCCAATATATTGACTTCGCTATTCCTTTGAGCGCCTCATAGGTCGGCACATGGTAAGAACATTTCTCGCCGCCAATCTTGGTCAACGGGTCGGTAAAGAGTGCGAATTTCCCGTGCACTTTGAAATCAACGCTGTTATTCATCGATTTGTCCTCCTCCTTCATACATTGAGAAAATCCATAAGACCTACCGCTTCGAGGCTTACACCGAACTCTTCGCTATAATGTTGCGAATCGAGACACAGATAATCACTTCCTTCCCATGCCGGATAAACGTATTGCCGCTCTTTCAGCTTCAAAAGCTCATACGGGAATAGATTGACGGAGTACCTCTGAGCCCGTTTAAGCAATAGGCTTTTGTCCTCGAACGGTGAAGCTGGTGATAGCTCGGCAATAAGCCGTTTTCCCTCGTTACCGTAAGGCACGATTACGCCTTCTGTCGGCGCGTCTATTACCTCGAATGCTTCTCCGGCAGATTTGAACGACTGGCGAAGAGAGAAGGGGGGAGCAGTCCTTTGGCTTCGTTTATAAGCATCGACCGAACCCGCATTGGTCGAAAGCATTGAGAGCAAATTGTCGTCCCGACCAATTCTGTCTTTCCCGATAGAATAACTCATCTCATCCTTTCGGCCATAGAAGTAGCATTTATAATAAAGCTCCATCAGCGCCGGGTGTAACATATCGTGCTCGTACTTGTCCGGGTTAGCTCTGTATTCACAGAGGACACGACTACATTGCTCTTGAGCTTTCCGTATGTCAGGAAGTCTGTCCAAGGTTTCTTCCGACATATTGAGTACAAGCACCTTACCTTTACGACGATTGCCATTGCGATTGCACCGACCTGCGGCTTGAGCGATGGAGTCAAGTCCCGCAAAGGACCGAATGACGGAGCCGAAGTCGATATCTACACCAGCCTCAATCAATTGAGTGCTTATGCAGATGACTTTTCTTTTATCTGGAAGGCAGTCTTTCATCCCGTCTATGATGCTGGTCCTATGTGCTGGACACATGCTCGTGCTGAGGTGATAGACCATTTCAGTCATCCCTTTGGACTTTTTGAAAAGGTCTCGTGCTTGGAGCTTGGTATTTACTATGACTAACACGCTTCCTGTTTCGACAAGCTCTTCTCGTACAGCATCAGCTACTTTATCGCTCGACCAGCCACCCGGTTTTCGCTTGTCGAATACCTCGACACGCCGCAATTCTCTGAACAGCTTCTCAGTGTCGGGCATCATATCCGGTTGGGCCGCAAGTCGTGCGGCACCTTTTGCCGAATCGACATTGTCGAGTAATGGTTGTGTCGCTGTACAGAAGACAACCGACGATCCGCAAGATTGTACCAGAAAGTTGATCGCATTGTTGAAAAGATGAACGGTCTTTATGGGTAGGGTTTGAATTTCATCGAACACAACTACGGCATTGGCAAGCTGATGCATACGGCGAGCCCCTCGTGTTCCGGTTGCGAACAGCGATTCCAAAAGCTGCACGGACGTGGTGAAGACTATTGGCGCATCCCAGTTTTCAGAGAGAACCTTTGTTTGCCACGTATCATTCTTTGGCGAGAGGTTAGAATGGTGTTCGAGAACGATCTGCCTCCCCTCGATAATGGCCGATCCTTCAGGCTCAAATATTTTACGAGCCACATTAGCATTCTGGTCAATGATCGAAGTATACGGCACTACATAGATGATCCGATCCATGCCGTGAAGTTGTGCGTGATGAAGCGCGAATCTCAGGCTCGCAAGTGTCTTGCCTCCTCCGGTCGGAACTGAAAGTCTGAATAATCCCCTTTCTCTCGATGAAAACGAAAGACACGATTTTGAAATATCGCCTCGAATTTCATCCACGCGGTTTTGCGAAGCAAGATCGACAAGATGCTTCTCATATATTTCAACAAGGGGCTGCCAATCAGGTTTGTCATTCGGTTTGCGGCCCGCCGAATCCAGGCGATCGGCATCAATTACGCAGCTAAAGATGTATCTCGCCACCATGCCGAGTTTGAATTCTCGAATTTGAGGCGAAGGTTCGCCTTTAAATAATAGTTCTAAACAATTCTGTATTTCGTCCTTGAGTTGCCCAGTCGATAATATCGTTTGGATTGAATTCGATATTGCGGGATCAACCTTCGGGCGTATCTCTTCGAGGTGTGTTTTGTCGGACGGCTTTCGCATTCTCTTACCGAAAACATCTGAGCCATCAGGCATAAGGCAGTCTATCAGACCAGAGTGATGAGATGCCAAAGAAAGAGCAAGTACCTGACCAGCCAGTTTAACGCGCGGCTCTTCCTTTTCAACAGCGGCCCACAAATACTGTGCTCCTGCCGATGAATGATCGATCTTCCCCTTTTTCCCTTTGGCATCAACATACTCATCGTCATCTGGTTCAAGTTTTCCTGCCGCAGATTTCAAATACGATTGAAACTCCGATGAATATTTGCCGAGGTCGTGAAGCAGCCCGCCAAGCTCACCAAAAGATGGCAGCCCAACATTATGGGCAAATTTCTTAGCGAGAGCTGAACAGCTAAGAAGATGATTTTCAAGACTTTGTGAAGTGCCATCTTTAAGATAACGAGCAATATACATTATGGAAAATCCTCTATAGGCTCACGCGCGTATTGATTTCGACCTTCCTCGCTTTCTCTTTTCCGGCGCATCCAGGTAGTTTTCTTTTGAGACAACCAGATTTTTTGTTTCTTTTTCGAGCTTTACGCGGGCGTCTCCGGCGATCCGGCCGCCTTTTTGGGCGGCGGTGCGGTTTTCGTCAAAACCCTGGGCGTCTTGTGTTTTGGTGATTTCTGTCGTCGCGGCCTCACCAAGCATCGAAAAAATTAATTCCAGATCGTTCATGTGATCCCGCAGATTTTCACGTTTCAGCCCCTTAAAATCTTTATACTCAGACGGTGTAACGCTGAAGGTGGCCTTGGAGATTTCTGCTGTCAGAATGTCATGCTCTCGCTCTTTCCCAACTTGCCGTTTCTTCCATTCGTCAGTCAGTTCGGCCCGGATGGCAATTCCGCGCACCCGTTTTTCGATCCAGTCGTCGGAATATCCCTTGGTCTGGTACAGCGCTTTTGTTCTTTTTGTGGCCAGCTCCGGGTCTTCGATTTCCTGCACGCGCTCGTAACCGACTTTTGCCAGCCAGCGTTTGAATGGTTCGGACTTAGGAGCGGGAATCGACTGAATGATGCGGAAAAGTCCTTCCGTGTTGGCACAATCCGTTTCGCGCTGTTTTCCATCCGGCGCGGGCAATTTGAACTGTCGACAAATTGTCGACAGTTCGAGTCCATCATCACTCTTAATCCTGATTTTCATCTTGGACCAATAGTCGCGCGGATTAGCACTTTCAGTAAGCGCTACCACAACATCAATGATCGAAAACCACCACTCATCGTTATGGAGGACCTTTCTGATCCCTTTACCTTTGAAAATAGCAAGTATTTTTCCCATGGCAACCCCTACTTGGATAAGTCAAGTCTTCAGTCGATTCGATCTGTCAAGGCGATATCCGAAAAATTCCATTTTGCCCTATTTTTAGTCATTCCCCCAAAAACGGGAAAGCCGGGAATGACTGGAAAGGCCATTTTTTCAGGTGATGCTCCGGGTAACTGCACGGCCCCCCTCCTTTTGAACTACCGAGAATTCCTCGGTAGTTGCCGCCTCATGGAGCTCTTCTTCCCTGTATATGTTTTTCAAGTGAAGCGATATGTTATCCGGGGTGCAATCAAAGAGCTCCGCCATCCGCTTTTGTGATAACCAGACGTTCTCGTTGGCATAGAGCACCTCGATATTGATATTGCCGCCGGGTGTCTGGTAAACTGTTATTTCATTGTCAGGAAGTTTTTTCGATTTACTCATTTTTATTATCCTTATGCATACTTGCGGGTAATTGGATATCGATGTTTTCTACGTCATTATCACTGAACGGCAGCCTCCAGATCAAAAAATCCGCGTTGGCGAGGAGAAGAAGACCCCATAATTCCCTCCCATGATTTCCCTTATAACACTACTGGTAGGACAAATGATGTCCTACCAGATTATTTTTTCGATTTATTTTTACCGGTACAGTTTGCCCATCCGGCGGATTTCTTCCTTGATCGCATCTCGCAGTTCTACGGGCTCGACAACCTCGACGTCGCCGCCGTATTTCAGGATTTCCCGCATGACTTCGGCAAAGCCGGAGACGGGGAAACGCAGGTTCAGGCTGCCGTCTTTGTTAACGGAAACCTCCTGCGCCTCATACCATTCCTGCTCGGCGATCAAAGGCGAGATTTTCGGGGAAAAGCGCAGCTTCACGTTCTGCGAGCAACTGCCCGCAATTACTCCAAAATTACGGCGGAGGTACTCTTTTATCGGCGGCAGGTTCGGGGGAAGCGGCAGCGTCTCGGCAGAGGGCTGAACCGCAAGAATCCGGGAAACGGCAAAATCCCGTATCTGCTTACGCAGGCCGCAAAAGGCGATCAGGTGCCAGTTTCCCATGTAGCACAGCAGGTGCAGCGGCCGGATTACTCGTTCGGTTGTCTCGTTTTTGTACGGCGTATGGTAGATAATTTTCAGCGCGCCTTCTCCGAAAAGAGCGGCGGCGATGGTGTGAAAGATCGCCTCCGGAACACGGTAGTACGCCACGTTTTTAATCGAAACCATTTCCTCCAGTTTCTCGAATTCCAGCGGGGCGCCGGCGGCAGAGCTGAGAGACAGGAAGTGTTCCATAAGTCTGCGCAGGGATTTCTTGATTTTCCGGTCGGGAATGGCGGCGGAGAGCCGCAGGGCGAGGCTGAGCGCCTGAATTTCTTCCTCCTTCAGCCATACGGGCGGCAGCTCGTAGCTGCCATCTGCGTATCCGTATCCCCGGCGGCCGGCATTGTACAGAAGTGGCGCGCTCAGGCGATCCCGCATGAATTCGATATCACGCTGCGCCTGTTTGCGGGATATGTCGAAATGGGCGGCCAGTCCGACCGAGTTGGGAAACGCGCCTGAGGCAACCATGCCGTGAAACCAGGCGTAACGTTCGTAGGAGAGCTTTCCGGACAAGGCGTTTTTTCCCTATTGGTCAGTTAATATTTTTATGTATCAATATCTCCGTTTCCTGGGCTGATTAATGATTATTAGAACCGTGCGTAATTGCTAAGCTTAAAATGTTTTTTTGTCAATATATATCTGGCGCCGCATGTTTATGATTTATGACAAAACGCCGCAACTGTAGCCGTCGCATCTTTTTATTCCTGTTTCGACATCCAAAATATTGGGCTTGGTCTTTTATCATAACGCTTGCTTTTTTCACCCTCATGACGCATAAAATAAATAAAAGTGTGATTATGTAGTCATAAAATAATTATAATTATGTGATGAACTAGCCTGAGCCACAACCAGCGGGGGAGGTGCGATATGGAGCGATTGATATTAAACGATTTATTGAAATGGAAAGATTCTAAGCATCGCAAGCCATTGATTCTCAAAGGCGTCCGTCAGGTCGGCAAGACCTGGATACTGAAGGAATTCGGCAGGCGTTTTTACAATAATATTGCCTATTTTAACTTCGACGAGCACGAGGAATACAAACAGTTTTTTGAAAAGACGAAAGACGTTGACCGCATCCTGCAAAACCTTGTTATGGCAAGCGGCCAGATTGTCAAGCCGCAGGAAACGCTTGTCATCTTCGATGAAATTCAGGAATGCTATGAAGCCTTGAATTCATTGAAGTATTTTTGCGAAAACGCGCCCGGATATCATGTGGCCTGTGCGGGGTCGCTGTTGGGCATTGCCCTTTCCCGGCCCGTTTCGTTTCCTGTCGGCAAGGTCGATTTTCTGGATGTCAGGCCCATGACCTTCAGCGAGTTTCTGACGGCCAACGGTGATGGAAACCTTGCGGAATATATGCGGAAAATCGAAGTTATCGAGCCAGTTCCCGACGCATTTTTCAACCCGCTTCATGAAAAACTGAAGATGTATTTTGTCATAGGCGGCATGCCGGAGGCTGTTCGCGCCTGGACAGAGGAGCGGGATGTTGAGCTGCTGCAGCAGACATTATCAAACATCCTCGGCGCTTATGAACGGGATTTTGCGAAACACTCCGCGCCGCGAGATTTCCCCAAGCTTTCCCTGATCTGGAAGTCCATCCCCTCTCAGCTTGCGCGAGAAAACAAGAAATTCCTCTACAAGGCGGTCAAGGGCGGCGCGAGGGCCAGGGAGTATGAAGATGCCCTGCAATGGCTCTGCGATGCAGCCTTGACTTACAAGATTTATCGCAGCACCGCCCCCGGATTGCCGGTTTCCGGATATGACGATTTATCGGCTTTTAAATTGTATATGGTAGATGTCGGCTTGCTGCGCCGACTGTCGCTGCTCGCGCCGTCAGCCTTCGGCGAAGGAGAGCGTCTGTTTGTCGAATTCAGGGGGGCACTGAGCGAAAACTATATCCTTCAGGCGCTGATGAATCAATTTGAAACAATTCCGCGTTATTGGGCGATTGATAACCCGCACTTCGAGGTTGATTATTTGCTTCAGAGAGAAAATGACATCTTCCCCGTTGAGATTAAATCGGGGGGCAACGTAGAGGGCATGAGCCTGAAAAAGTTTAAGGAAAAGTACGGCGACAAAGTCAGGCTGCGTATCCGTTTTTCGATGCAGAACCTGAAACTCGACGACGATCTGCTGAATATTCCGCTTTTCATGGCAGATTATGCCGATGAATTGATCGGTATGGCGCTGAAGCGACTGGGCCGGCTGTAAAACTATTGATTATTCTGAGGACATAATGCCATTTTTCGACTAAATAAAGCTGATATAATTCATCTGTGACTTATTCTGAAATGAGTATTATGTCGGTATTGCCATTTGCTGTTGACACATTTTCATGTTTCCCATAAAGACAAGTATGCAACTTATTGATATTATTTTAAAGTGTAGAAAGAAGTCGCTTGCTTGACATGATTATTTGTTTGCCGGAACCTCGAAAAAAAGATAATTTTACCCGAAAGAGCCAATTGCAAAACTCCCAACGCTGTCATTCCCGCGACGCTTCTGGGCGGGAAAACGAAGTTTAATGTTCATAATCCAGTTTTTAACTATTTGAAATCATGGATGCCCGACAAAAGCATTCGGGCATGACACGGAGTTTTGCAATTACCTCGAAAGAAGAAATTTTGCTTCAGATAAAGCCGACAGATGAACAGCAGAAAATTTTAGCCGCCCGCGGCCGGGTGGTTAAGATAAACGCCCGTGCCGGCACGGGAAAGACGGCGGAGAGCCGCAGGGCGAGGCTGAGCGCCTGAATTTCTTCCTCCTTCAGCCATACGGGCGGCAGCTCGTAACTGCCATCTGCGTATCCGTATCCCCGGCGGCCGGCATTGTACAGAAGTGGCGCGCTCAGGCGATCCCGCATGAATTCAATATCGCGCTGCGCCTGTTTGCGGGATATGTCGAAATGGGCGGCCAGTCCGACCGAGTTGGGAAACGCGCTTGAGGCAACCATGCCGTGAAACCAGGCGTAACGTTCGTAGGAGAGCTTTCCGGAAAAGGCGTTTTTTCCTTAAGTTTTGCTTTTTGTGCCGAGACAAAACGGGGGCATAAACTGAAATCGGTTTTGATGGAACCGGGTAAATAGTTATTCCCGGATTTATCCTCTTATCCTGAGTTTCCCCCCTTGAAATACGCAGAAATGAGATTCAATTCTATCGTGATATTCAGTGAGTATTTTCCTGGTGACCTCCACCTTGGTGTCGCTATCGGCATCTTCGAGGCGTAATATCAGAACACCGGCATGGTGTATGCCGGTGTTGTAAACCAATTCGCCAAAGTCCTTGTCCATGGTAATCACTATCCGCTGCTGTTCTGCAGCCCAGCGTAAAATCTGAGAATCCTTTGCACTCGAGTCAATATCCCTTACGGAAAGCACGTCAAAACCGTTTTCCTGAGCCAGGCTTCGACCTTTTTTCCACTACATCAACCAGGAATTTCATGGGTCACCGGTAAGCGGATTAATTTGAACCAACAGCATAAACGCGTTCTTCATCTACCAACTGCGATGCATAAAGAAGAGCAGCTCGGATGTCCTCTTTTTCCAATTCCGGATAATCATCGAGGATTTCATCATTTGTTACGCCGTTAGCCAAGGCTTTGAGCAACTGTTCGACAGTAATCCGCAGCCCCCTGATTGTGGGTTTTCCTACCATCACGTCGGAGTTGACGGTGATACGGTCCAGAATGTTTACCTGTTCCATTTTATTTTTCCCCTTTTTTTCTATTCACTATTCCATAGGATAACCGCCGATTGTACACGTGCGTAATTGCTAAGCTTAAAATGTTTTTTTGTCAATATATATCTGGCGCCGCATGTTTATGATTTACGGCAAAACGCCGCAACTGTCTCCGGCGCATCTTTTTATCCCTGTTGCGACATTCCAAATATTGGGCTTGGTCTTTTATCATAACGCCTGCTTTTTTACCCTCCTGACGCAGAAAATAAATAAAAGTGTGATTATGCAGTTATAAAATGATTATAATTATGTGATGAACTAGCCTGAGCCACAACCAGCGGGGGAGGTGCAATATGGAGCGATTGATAACCCGCACTTCGAGGTTGATTATTTGCTTCAGAGAGAAAATGACATCTTCCCCGTTGAGACTAAATCGGGGGGCAACGTAGAGGGCAAGAGCCTGAAGAAGTTTAAGGAAAAGTACGGCGACAAAGTCAGGCTGCGTATCCGTTTTTCGATGCAGAATCTGAAACTCGACGGCGATCTGCTGAATATTCCGCTTTTCATGGCAGATCACGCCGAGGAATTGATCGGTATGGTGCTGGAACAACTGGACCGTCAGTAAAGCCATTTTTACCACAGTTGCCGATGCCTCCTGCCCGGCAATTCGTTTTCCCTTGAGAAAAGCCGAATAGTCTGTTAGGTTCCGCCGCATGAAACACATCGTAATGGGAACAGCCGGCCATGTTGATCATGGCAAGACGGCGCTGATAAAAAGACTCACCGGCGTTGACACCGACCGCCTGAAAGAGGAGAAGGAACGGGGAATCACCATTGAACTGGGTTTTGCCTCGCTGGTGCTTCCCGGAGGACAAACGGTCGGAATTGTTGATGTCCCCGGCCATGAAAGATTCGTCAAAAACATGGTTGCGGGCGCGGCCGGCATCGATCTTGTGGCGATGGTCATTGCCGCCGACGAGGGCGTCATGCCGCAGACCCGCGAGCACATGCATATCTGCTCCCTGCTCGGCATCCGCAAGGGGGTTGTCGTTGTTACCAAGATCGACATGGTGGATCGGGATTGGCTGGAGCTGGTGCAGGAGGATATCCGCTCCTTCCTGATGGGCACGTTCCTTGAGGGGATGCCGGTCGTCCCGGTTTCCTCGTTTACCGGGGAAGGGATTCCGGCGTTGCTGGACGTAATCGAAAAGAGCGTCGAAGAGATACAGGAGACGCAGGATATCGGCATATTGCGCCTGCCGGTGGACAGAGTTTTTTCGATGAAGGGGTTCGGCACCGTCATCACCGGGACGCTGATCTCCGGCAGCGTGACCATTGGCGAGGATGTGGAATTTTTTCCGGTCGGTTTTCGGGCGAAGGTGCGGGGCATCCAGGTGCATAACGAGCCGGTGAAAACGGCCGAGGCGGGGCAGCGAACGGCCGTCAACCTGCAGGGAACGGACCGGGAGGAAATCGAACGCGGCTCCATTCTGGCCAATGTCGGGTCGCTGCAGGCATCCCAGCGGCTTGATTGTGCATACAATCACTTAAAAAGCGCCGGGAAGAAAATAATGAACAGGACGATTGTCCGTCTGCATGTGGGAACAAGCGAGATCATGGCGAGGTTTGTTCTCTACGATCGCGATTTTCTGGAGCCGGGGGAGGAGGGCTACGTCCAGTTTGTTCTGGAGAACCCTCTGGCCGCCGTTGCCGGAGATAGATTTGTCGTGCGCAGCTATTCCCCGGTAACGACGATCGGCGGCGGGGTGATCGTCGATCCGCTCCCGGCGAAACATAAAAAAACAGATACAGGAATAATCAGTGATTTCGAGATACTGGCCGGTGATGACGAGATCCGAAAAATAGAAGTGATCGCCAGAAGGGCCGGGATCGAGGGAATTGCCAGCGGGGCGCTTGTTGTGCGCGCCGGCATTCCCGCTAAACGGCTCGCCAAAATTCTGGAAGGGATGTTTGCGGACAGGAAGGTAATTTTAGTCGATCGCGATGAGCTGCGCGTTTTATCTGCCGTTGTTTATGAGGAGCTCAAAGAGTGGATAGTCAGCAGGATCGCCGATTACCACAGGCAGTATCCCCTTCGGGAAGCGCTTGCCCGGGAAGAGCTCCGCTCAACGCCGGGGATCGGCGCCGCTGCCGGGCCGAAGATTTTTTTAATTGCCCTGCATGATCTGGAGAAAAAAGGGAAAATTGTTGTCGAAAGGGAGATGATCCGCCTCACGGAGCATGAGGTGCGGCTCGATGTGGATATGGGATCGCTCCGGGAGAGTCTTTCCAGTGCCTATAGGAAAGGCGGCCTGACCCCGCCGACGGCGCGGGAGATAGCGGCGATGTTTCCCGACCGGAAAAAAGAGGTGGCAAGCCTGGAGCTGCTCATGCTCCGGGAGGGGGAAATCGCCCGAATCAGCGAGGATCTCAATTTTCATCGGGACGTTTTGGCAAAACTCCGCGAGGATTATAAAAAGATGCTCGTCAGGGACGGCGAGGCTACTCCGGCGAGCGTGCGAGAGCTGACCGGCCTTTCGCGTAAATTCATTATCCCGCTTATGGAATACTTTGATTCAACCAAACTAACCATGCGCGCCGGAGACAAACGAATTTTAAGAGAAAGAACGGAAACATAAAGAAGTTATAGCGGAAGGAATAGGTGTAAATTTGGCGGCAAAGGCAATATATGTCAAGGATATCAATACCGGCGACCGGATTGACGATCTTTTTATCGCGGCGGAAAAAACGCTCGCGTATTCCCAAAAGGGTTCTCCCTACCTGAATTTGCGACTTCAGGACCGCACCGGGGATGTGGACGCAAAAATCTGGGACAACGCGCTTACCTGGGACAAGGTTTTCAAGAAGGGCGATGTCCTGCGCGTCCAGGGGCGGGCGCTTAGTTTCAAGAACGCGGTGCAGGTATCTGTAACCGGATTACAGAAGGTAAACGACAGCGAAGTGGATATTGCCCTGTTCCTGCCGGCCGCCAAACGGGACCGCGCCGAGATGTTCAAGGAATTGCTGGGCTACTGCGAGCAGGTAAAAACCCCCTGTCTAACGGCGCTGCTGCGTTCTTTTTTCCACGACGAGAAGATTGCGGCGCTTTTCCAGAAGGCGCCGGCGGCCAAGGGCTTTCATCATATCTACATCGGCGGCCTGATTGAGCATACGCTTTCGGTGGTAGGCCTGCTGAAAATGGCGGGGGAGCATTACGAGAACCTCGACAAAGACCTGCTGATCACCGGTGGAATTCTGCATGATATCGGTAAGATATATGAACTATCCTACGAGCGTGTCGTTGAGTACAGCGATCCCGGCCGCCTGATCGGTCATATCGTCATGGGGCTGGAGATGATCGACGAGCGGATCGCCGCGATCCCGGACTTTCCGAAGCAGACGGCGATGGAGCTTCGCCATATTATCCTCAGCCATCACGGCGAACTTGAATATGGTTCTCCCAAGCGCCCGAAAACGCTCGAGGCCCTCATCGTTCATTTCATGGATGACATGGACGCCAAGGTGAATGCCTTTCAGGAGTACATCCGGCAGCCCGGCGATCAGGAGTCCAGTTGGACGCCCTATCACCGTCTGCTGGAGCGGTATATCTACAAGGGCGCCAAAGTTGCTGATGATGGTGGGGATTCGCAGACGGACTTGCTCTGATCTGAAAAAGATGCTGATCGCCGGTTTTTACCGGTGTGACGATTTTTTCGAAGTCATCAAATAAGGATTTTCATGCTTCGTTGTGCCCGACACGGGCATGGGGGTTATTTTGTGTTCCGGCTCGTTCGTGTGAGTGCCTTGAATTTTGTCATTTCGAGGAGCGCAAGCGACGAGAAATCTTTTTACTCTTAGCGTGTTAAAGATTTCTCCCTCCGGTCGAAATGATGACATTGTTGGCAGTTTTCCAAAGCTCTACGGGTGGGGTGGAAAGATGGTGTCTTGTGGCAAACAGGGTTAAGATTGCCGGGGTAATCGATAAAAAAATGTTTTCCGCGGCCGAATGGAATGATTGGCGGTGGCAGTTCCGCAACCGGGTGCGTTCGTTAAGCGAGCTGGGCGTCTTGCTGAAGGCGCCGGTTGCGGCTCTTTCTCCCTGGCGTAAGGTTTTTAAAGAATATCCAGTGGCGATTACCCCCTATTACCTCTCGCTTTTTAATCCTGCCGACGAAAATGACCCCCTGCGGAGGCAGTGCTTCCCCGATCCCCGGGAAATAAATTTTTCGCTGGGCGGGGTGGAAGATCCGCTGAACGAGGCAAGAGACATGCCCGTTCCGGGGTTGATTCACCGCTATCCCGACCGTTGCCTGGCGATTGTCACCAACACCTGCGCTGTTTACTGCCGGCATTGCAACCGCAAACGGCTCTGGGAAAAGGAAGGCTCTTCCACAAGGGACAGGCTCCAGACGATGATCTCTTATGTGGCGCGCACCCCGGAAGTGCGGGAGGTAATTGTTTCGGGCGGGGATCCGCTGATGATGCCGGAGGCGACTCTCGACTGGTTTCTGGGTTCGCTGCAAGCCCTGCCCAATGTGGAGGCGTTGCGGATCGGAAGCCGGGCGCCGGCTGTCTTGCCGATGCGGATTACAAAAGAGTTGTGCGCAATGCTGCGGCGCCATCGGCCCCTGTGGTTCAACACGCAGTTCAACCACAGCCGCGAAATCACCCCGGAAGCGGCCAGGGCCTGTGAAATGCTGCTTGAAGCAGGCATTCCCGTCAGCAACCAGTCTGTACTGCTGAAAGGCGTAAACGACGACTACGAGACGATGAAAGAGCTGCTGTACTCGCTGGAGCGGATAGCGGTACGTCCCTACTATCTGTTTCAATGCGACCCCGTCCGCGGAACCGATCATTTCCGGACGGAGATCTGCGTCGGCATGGAGATTATGGAGAAACTCTGGCGCAACATATCCGGACTCTGCCTGCCGCGGTTTGTGATTGACAGCCCGGGGGGACGCGGAAAAATACCGCTTCAGCCCTTTTCCTTTCTTCCCGAAAAGGGTCAGAAATAAAACATTATTTTGACAATCCCCGGGAAATGTACTATGAAAACGGCGTTTTTTAGCTGTTGGGCTATGTGGTTGAAACAAAAAGTATTTGATGCGGCGTCAGGCCGCAGACATAATCTAAAGGAGAAGGAAAATTCATGTACGCAGCCAGTGATCTAAGAAAAGGATTGAGGATCAAGATAGAAAATGATCCGTACATCGTGACAGAGTTCAATTTTGTAAAGCCGGGGAAGGGTCAGGCGCTCTACCGGTGCAAGCTGAAAAACATGGTCAATGGAAACCAGTTTGAACGCACCTTTCGCTCGGTTGATATGTTTGAGACGGCTGATCTGCAGGAAAAAAAGATGCAGTACCTCTATCACGAGGGCGACAAGTACTGCTTTATGGATAACGAAAGCTACGAACAGGTTTTTCTGACCGAGGATCAGGTAGGCGAAGCCAGCAATTTCCTGCTTGATAACATCGAGGTAGAGGTTTTGCTGTTTGAAAACAAACCCCTCGGGATAACGGTTCCCAATTTCATCGATGTTGTCGTGACCAGCGCCGAGCCTTGGGCCAGGGGCGATTCCGTATCGGGCAACACCAAACCGGTTACCGTTCAGACCGGATATCAGCTTCAGGTGCCCCCCTTCATCGAAGAAGGCGAAAAGATCCGGATCGATACCCGCAGCGGCGAGTATCTCACCCGGGTCAAGGGATGACAGACGATCATTCCTGGAAACTGGCCGCCAAATTTGACGACCTGCGGGTGCGCGCCAGCATGATCCAGGCTGTCCGCCGTTTTTTTCAGGAGAGGGACTTTCTTGAAGTTGAGACGCCGCTTCTTATCCCGGCGCCGGCCCCGGAGGTGCATATAGACGCAGTTGCCGCCGGCGACTGGTTTCTGCAGACCTCTCCGGAATTGTGCATGAAGAGGCTTCTGGCGGCTGGCTATGAACGAATCTATCAGCTTTGCAAATGTTTTCGGGAAAAAGAGCGCGGAGAGCGTCATTTGCCGGAATTTACCATTCTCGAGTGGTACAGGGCAAACGCCGATTACCGGGCGCTCATGGACGACTGCGAGGAGCTGCTTTTGGGAATCGCAGTCGAGCTCGGCGTCTCCAGTTTTATCTCTCGACGGGGCGGACGGGTGATTCTGGATAAGCCGTGGGAGCGGATAACGGTCGGGGAGGCATTCCTCCGTTATGCAGGAATGGATGTTGCCGAGGCGCTGGCTAAGGATTGCTTCGAAGAGCGGCTGACTGCGGAGGTAGAACCGCAATTAGGTGTTGATGCGCCTGTTTTTCTTTATGATTATCCGCAGGAACAAAGCGCGCTTGCGCGTCTAAGGGAAGATGACCCAAGCGTCGCCGAGCGCTTTGAGCTGTATATCGACGGAATGGAAATAGCCAATGCCTTTTCGGAGCTTACCGATGCCGATGAACAGAGGCGCCGGTTTGAGGAGGCCTCGCGGGAGCGGGAGAAAAACGGTTCTTCCGC
The DNA here is from genome assembly GCA_023229765.1 of Syntrophales bacterium. Lineage (NCBI taxonomy): Bacteria > Pseudomonadati > Thermodesulfobacteriota > Syntrophia > Syntrophales > Syntrophales bacterium. The sequence goes on from JALNYO010000005.1 coordinate 140,317, forward strand.
GTATCCCCTGCCGGAGTTTTTTCTCGATTCCCTCCCGCAAATGCCGCCCTCCGCAGGGATTGCCCTGGGAGTGGATCGGCTCGCCATGCTTTTTGCCGGCAGAAAGCGGATTGACGATGTTGTCGCCTTTCCCCCGGAATTGCTGTAGAAAATATTATTTTCAATAAAGGAGATCTTCAGTGAAAGAGACATCAATCGCAACGATGAATCTTGGCGGTAATTTTCATGGCAGTCTTTTTGACATGGTTCTTAATGCCGGGTTTATAGTGCAACTCGTCCTGCTGCTGCTTTTTGTATTTTCAGTGGTTTCCTGGGCCATTATTCTGATGAAATACTTCAACATGAGAAAAATAAAAAAGGAAAACGAATTATTTCTGAACATCTATATGAAGGGGACGAAACTGTCGGAAATATATCCCGAATCAAAAAGGATGCGAAATTCGACCCTCGCCGGGGTGTTTAACAGCGGTTACAACGAACTTGTCAAGATTGCCAGGGCGGCTCGCGGAAACGTCGTTGGCAGGGATGCCGCGGATAACCTGGCGGCGAATCTGGAAATTGGCGCAATCGACAATGTCGAGCGGTCATTGAACAGGGCCTGCGACATGGAGACGACAAAACTGGAGGCGGCACTCGGATTTCTGGCGACGACGGGCAGCGCCAGCCCCTTTGTCGGCCTGTTTGGGACGGTCTGGGGCATCATGGATACCTTTAAGGGCATCGGCGCCCGCGGCTCGGCGACACTCGCGGTTGTCGCGCCGGGGATATCGGAGGCCTTGATTGCCACAGCGGCCGGTCTGGCGGCGGCCATCCCTGCGGTCATTTTTTACAACTATTATCTGAACAAGGTGAAGGGCATGACCGCGGAGATGGATAGCTTTTCATCAGAACTTGTCAATATTATAGAACGTTTTTATGTAAAAAAGTGAGATGACATGAGATATTCGAGACGCAGAAATAACAGTTACGATCGCCCAATGGCCGAAATAAACGTTACCCCCCTTGTGGATGTGATGCTGGTGCTTTTGGTAATCTTTATGGTTACCGCGCCGATGCTGCAGACGGGGATCGATGTAAATTTGCCGCGGGTGAAGGCCAAAAGCGTTGATGTTGCAGAGGAAAAGATTGTTTTGACGATAAACGGGGCCCGTGAGATATTTATCAACAGAAGCCCGCTTAACCTCTCCGATCTCGGCGTCAAGCTGGAAAGCATCTTTAAACAGAGAATAGACCGGGAAGTTTACCTCCGGGCGGACCGAAATGTCCCTTACGGGTTCGTGGTCGAGGTGATGGCTGCTGTGAGAAAGGCCGGTGTGGATAAGCTCGGCATGATAACCGAGCCGCCCGAGGAGCGGCGCTGATGGTCGAGGGATTCGACAGAGGGTACGCGGGCGGCGGGTTGAAGGGCACGTTGGTTTTGTCATTGCTGCTTCACACGGCGCTTTTTGCCCTCCTTGTTTTGTCCCCTTCGTTTCCTTCGCCGAAGCTCACCTTTGGTCCCGTCTATAATGTCTCTCTTGTTGAGGCCCCCGGAGGGTTCACGGCAAGCGGCAATGCCTCCTCTATCCGCGACAATGCCGGCGCTGCTGAAAAAGAGTTCAAGGGGGTAAAGCGGGTTGAGACGGCAGTAAAAAGGAGTTCGGCCGCCTTGCCTGCCGTTCCGATCAGCAGAATAGAGAACCGTGGCCGGGATGAGCGCGCCGTGGAGAAGGCGATAGAGAACATCAGAAAAAAAGCCGCTGCCAGTGGGGAGCCGCAAAAGTCGCTGGAACAGACCGGCGCCTCGAATAGAACGGCAAGTGCAGCAGCCTCTGGTTCAGCCGAAAAGGCGAAGGGCGCAGTCGGCGAAAGCAGCGGCGTGACAGCTTCTTCCGGCGGGGCGACCGGTGGAGATGCAAGAGTCAACGCTTATTACCGGGTAATATGGCTCCGAATTAAAGGGCAGTGGGCGCTGCCGGTCGGGATGATTCCCAAAGCAACGCTGGAGTCAGTCATTTCCATAACGATTCTTCGCACCGGCGCGGTTACGGAGGTCCGATTTGAAAAATCATCAGGGAACCGGTATTTTGACGAATCAGCCATGAAGGCCATTCAAAAGGCAAGCCCGTTGCCGCCCTTGCCCGATTGGCTCACCGGCAACAACTTGAATATCGGCATCCGATTTCACTCCTCTGAATTAATGAATTAGGAAATTTATCTACAGGAAAGTCGAAATGCGCAACAAATTAAATATGATTTTTATCCTGTTTGTTCTCTTTTTCACTGCTTCCGGAGATGTCTGGGGGAAGGTTTACTTGGATATAGATTCCCCTTCTTTCCGTAAATTTCCGCTTGCCGTTTCCGAATTTAAACCCCTGGCGCCGGTGGCCAAAGCAGATAACCTCAATACCTGGTTCGCCGACGAACTCTCCCGCTGCCTGGAAATTACTGGATATTTTCAAATACTTGACCGAAAATCCTTTCTGGAAGATCAGCAAAAAGCCGGGATTACCGCGGAGGGCATCCACTTTGACGATTGGACGACAATCGGCGCCGAATACCTTGTCAAGGGCGGATTTCAGGCGACCAGCCGGGAGTTGACGGCGGAGTTTCGCCTGTTTGACGTGGTGAAGGGGGAGCTCGTTCTCGGCAAACGCTATCTCGGCAAACCGGAAGATAAAAAAAAGATGGTGTTGCGGTTTGTGGACGAGCTGCTGTCCGTCCTGACCGGCGAGAGCGGCAATTTCAACACGCGCATTGCCTTTGTCAAAAAAAACGGAACAGCAAAAGAGATCTACACGATAAACTTTGACGGGTCCGACCTGCGCCGGATTACCAATTACAATTCTCTGACTCTTGCGCCCCGCTGGTCGGCGGATGGAAGGTTCCTGGCTTTCACCTCTTACAAGGACGGCAATCCTGATATCTATATGCGGGATTTGGAAAGCGGGTCAACAAAAAAACTCGTTTCCTACCGAGGGGTAAATCTTCCCGGGTCATGGTCGAAAAACGGGGAGAGGCTGCTTGTCACCCTCAGTCGTGAAGGCAATGCCGATATATACGATATGAATGTTAAAAACTCCCTGCTGCAGCGTCTTACCCGTGATTTTTCGATAGACGTCTCTCCGGTGTGCTCGCCGGATGAAAAAAGCGTTGCCTTCGTTTCCAATCGCAACGGCTCTCCGCAAGTGTATATAATGGATGCGGATGGAGGCAATGTGCGATTGCTGACCCATCAGGGCAACTACAATACCACGCCTGCCTGGTCGCCTCGAGGCGACAAGATTGCGTACGAAGGTTCCGTAAATGGCCGTTTTCAGCTATTTTTAATAGATATTGCCGGCGGAGAGCCCCAGCAGTTGACCTTCGATCCGTGGAATTATGAAAGCCCCGCCTGGTCGCCGGATGGCAGATACCTTGCCTACAGCGTCAGCGGCTACGGCCGCAGCCGGGTAGAAATCATGAATGCCGACGGCAAGAACGTGAGAGTACTTTATGAAGACAAGGATGGCTGCCAAAGCGCGGCCTGGTCGCCGCGCTTAAAATAAACCAATTTTTTATCTTGCTTTTTCAGCTCCATGCATATATAAAAAACAAGTCGGCTGAAAAAAAAATTTATACTAAATAAACCTAAATAAACACAGACATAAGAAAGGAGATTTACAATGAAAAGAAGTTTTAATTTGTTCGGTTTAATGTTGCTTGTTCTTTTGGTTTCCATTTCCTTGACTACAGGTTGCGCCAAGAAGGCGGCGATCAAGGAGGGCACGGTTGTTTCGCAAGCGCAGCCGGATGCTCCCCAGACCGCAGCAACGACAGTGGCGCCTGCGAAGACTACCGACGACGGCGCAGCCGACCGAGAGCGTGCCCTGCGCGAGCAGGCCTTGCGGGAAGCAGCAGAAAAGGCGGCGCGAGAGGCGGCGGAGAAGGCAAAAATGGAAGCCGCAGAAAAAGCAGCAGCGATCCTTAAGGAGCTGCAGATTGCCGATGTTAACTTCGATTACGACAAGTATAATCTTAAACCGGAAGCCCAGGATATTTTAAAGAAGGCCGCGCCGGCTTACCTGAAATACAGCAATGCCAAGCTTGTTGTTGAGGGGCATTGCGATGAGCGGGGCACCGTTGAATACAACCTTGCCTTGGGAGAAAAGCGGGCCAATGAAGCCGCCAAGTTCCTTGTTGATTTGGGCATAGCCAAAGATCGAATCAAGACGATAAGCTACGGCGAGGAAAATCCTTTAGACAAAGGGCATGATGAAGCGGCATGGGCCAAAAACAGAAGGGCGCATTTTGTAGTTAATCCGTAAAATTAAGCTTAAATTCAACCGGGGTTTGTGCTTTTCGCCTGCTTAATGAGGCCTGGAGCAACTCTTCATGCGGATAAGTCCTGTAATCTGCTTTTTAAGCTTGGATTGCAGGATTTGTCTTTTTAAGGGAGGTTAAGGTCAGTGAGAGCAAAATTATTGGTTCTTTTTTCTTTATTTGTCCTGTTGGCGGTCGGATGTGCCACGACCGATGATCTCAATCGGCTGCGCGGTGAATTTAGTTATCAGATACAGGCGGAGAATGAAAAGATTGCTTCCATAGAACGCCAATATCCGCCTCTTAAAGAAGAGATTCTCAGTCTTCATGACAAAATTGAAAAAACAAATGCTGATTTCCCCCCTATCCGGGCGGTTCAGGCCGAGTTGCGCACAGAAATAACCGATATCAGGGGAAAGCTTCAGCAACTTAGAGGCCTGATTGACAGTTTAAAAGAGGAGATTCGCAAGGAAAATGCTTCATTAGTCTCAAAAACCGTAAAAAGCCAGGAAGCAGACAAGTTCATCCGGGAAAAGATAGATACATTGACCTTCAAGATAAACTTTATTGAAAATTATCTGGGGATCGATAAGAAAGAGGAACATCGTAATTCCAGCGCTGCTGCCGATAAACCTCCCCTGCCAGCGCAACCGGTTGTCAAAGATGGCGCCACCATTGAACCGGTCAAGACTGACAAGGCATCCCAGTATGCGGCGGCATTTGCCCTTTTCAAAGAGGGAAAGTACGAAAAAGCGCGGGAGGCTTTCGGAAGCTTCCTTAAACAGCATCCCGCCTCGGAATTCTCGGACAACGTTCAATTCTGGATCGGCGAGTGCTATTATTTCGAGAAAAAATATGAAAAGGCAATAGTCGAGTATGATAGGGTAATAAAGGATTTTCCTGGAGGAAACAAGACCTCCTATGCCCTTCTCAAGCAGGGGCTTTCGTTTTTGAAACTGGGAGACAAGGATAGCGCCAGGCTACTTTTACAGCAGGTTACCAAGGATTTCCCCAATACCAGTCAGGCAAGAATAGCGCGGGCCAAACTGCTCGAAATCAAGTGAACCCAGTTGCCGGGGCAATTGTAAGAATTAAAGTTTGGTTTGGGTGTGCGACAAATTTATGGGTAGAGCGGTTTTTCACCCCTCTTTAGCAAAGAGGGGTTGGGGGAGATTTGATGGAGAATAAATATCACCTTGCTTTTATTATGAATCCCCCCTGCCCCCCTTTTCCAAAGGGGGAATAAGTTTC